>JBCBPG010001031.1:0-1500 GCA_039820865.1 Pseudomonadota bacterium | reverse complement strand
GGAACCCGACCGCATCGCCGAGATCCAGACGCGCCTCATCGACATCGACGCCCATTCGGCCGAGGCGCGCGCCGCCGCGATCCTCGCCGGTCTCGGCTTCGACGCCGCCGCCCAGGCCCGCCCCACGGCCGAGTTCTCGGGCGGCTGGCGGATGCGCGTGGCGCTCGCGGCGGTGCTGTTCTCGGCCCCCGATCTCCTGCTCCTCGACGAGCCGACCAACTATCTCGACCTCGAGGGCGCCGTCTGGCTCGAGCACTACCTCGCGCGCTACCCGCACGGGCTGATGCTGATCTCGCACGATCGCGGGCTGCTCAACCGCGTGCCGACGCATATCCTGCACCTGCACGACCGGCGCCTGACGCTGTGGACCGGCAACTTCGACACCTTCGACCGGATGCGCCGCGAGAAGATGGCGCACGAGGCCGCGGCGGCCAAGAAGCAGGAGGCACGGCGCGCGCATCTGCAGTCCTATGTCGACCGCTTCCGCTACAAGGCCGACAAGGCGCGCCAGGCGCAGGCCCGCATCAAGGCGCTGGCCAGGATGGAGCCGATCGCCGTCGAGGCCGACCGCCCCACCGCGCCCATCCACTTCCCCGACCCGGACGAGCTGGCGCCGCCGCTGATGCAGGTCGACGCCGTCGATCTCGGCTATGACGGCCGGGCGGTGCTGTCGCGCATCGGCTTCCGCCTCGACCAGGACGACCGCGTCGCGCTGCTGGGCGCCAACGGCCAGGGCAAGTCGACGCTGGCCAAGCTGATCGCCGGCAAGCTGGCGCCGATGGCGGGCGAACGGCGCGTGTCGGGCAAGCTCCGCATCGGCTATTTCGCCCAGCACCAGCAGGACGAACTGGTGGTCTCGGAGACCCCGCTCGACCATCTCCGCCGCGTCCGGCCGACGCTGGCGCAGGGCGCGCTGCGCAGCGTGCTGGCCAACAGCGGCATCACCGCCGAGATCGCCGACACCCCCGTCTCGTCCCTCTCGGGCGGGCAGAAGGCGCGCCTGCTCCTCTGCCTCTCGGCCCTCGAGGCGCCGCATCTCATGATCCTCGACGAGCCGACCAACCACCTCGACATGGAAAGCCGCGAGGCGCTGGTCGAGGCGCTGAACGCCTACAAGGGCGCGGTGATCCTGATCACCCACGACCCCTTCCTGGTGGACCTCGTCGCCGACCGGCTCTGGCTGGTCGAGGCCGGCCGCGTCCGCGCCTGGGAGGGCGACATGGCCGACTACCGCGCCCACATCCTGGGCGGCACCACCGCTGCGACGGCCAAGCGAGCCCCGACAGGCGGCGCGCCCAACGGCGGCGCGCCCAGCGGCGGCGTCCCCAAAGGCGGCGCCCCCAAAGGCAGCGTCCCCAGCGGCGGCGTCCCCAAAGGCGGCGCCCCCAAAGGCAGCGCCCCCAGCGGCAGCGTCCCGGGCGGCAGCGCCCCCAGCGGCAGCGTCCCGGGCGGCAGCGCCCCCAGCGGCAGCGTCCCGGGCGGCAGCGCCCCCAGCGGCAG
>JBCBPG010001030.1:0-1503 GCA_039820865.1 Pseudomonadota bacterium | reverse complement strand
CAGCACGGCATAGTCGGCCATCAGCGCGGGCGTGCCATCGTAGTGGATGTGGCCGTCGACATATTTCGGGATGCCCGCATTGCCCTTGGCGATGACGACGGCTTGCGGCGCGACCGCGGTGATGCCGAGCACGGTGCGCAGCAGGTCGGACGCGCCGACGCCGCAGTTCGCGCCGATGGCGACGGGCGTCGCCGGCAGGCCCGGGGCGATCTGGGCATAGCCCTCGGACGTGATGCCCATCATCGTGCGCCCGGCCGTGTCGAAGGACAGCGTCGCGCAGAACGGCGCGCCCTCGGCCGCCGCCGCCTCGGCCACCGCCTCCAGCTCCTCGGCCGCACTGATCGTCTCGGCCCAGATCACGTCGACACCGCCCGCCAGCAGCCCGCGGATCTGCTCGCGAAAGGCCGTCACCGCATCGGCGCGCGCAAGGCTGCCGACCGGCTCCAGGATCTCGCCCGTCGGCCCGACCGAGCCCGCGACGATCACCGGCCGCCCTGCCCCGTCGGCGATCTCGCGCGCGAGCAGACCGGCCGCCTCGTTCAGCGGACCCACCCGGTCCTGCGCGTCGTGCAGCTTCAGCCGATAGGCGCTGCCGCCGAAGGAGTTGGTCAGGATCACGTCCGACCCCGCCTCGACAAAACCGCGATGCAGCGCCCGGATCTTGTCCGGCTGATCGAGGTTCCAGAGCTCCGGCGCCTCGCCCGCCGCCAGCCCCATGTTGAAGAGGTTGGTCCCCGTCGCCCCGTCGAGCAGCAGCCAGTCCCGCGTCTCCAAGAGCGTCGTCAGCGCATCCGCCATGTCGTCCCCGTTCGCCTTGCGCGTCGCCTCGCCTCTCGCGGCGCCCGTCGCATCGCCCCGCACGTCGTCTCGCGACACCTGCGCTTTTGTGCGCCGCCGCGCAAGACCGCCGGCGCCGGCCCGACGGCGCATCCCCCGACGGCGCTTCCCCCGACGGCGCTTCCCCCGACGGCGGAACCATGGGAGACCGGCCGCCATTGAGCGCGCCGCCCGCGCACCCCGTCCATCCACGAGGCGACATTCAGATGACCGATACCGCCCTGCCGACAATCTGGTTCAGCCGCGCGCCGAGGAGTAGCGATGCGTCGTTCTCGATAAAGCACGACAAGGGAACCGATATCATTCCGTTCGTGGACGCCTACGAGGCCTTCGAGCCGTCGCCGTCGCCAGATCTGATCCCGACCTGTCTGTGCCAGACGCGCTTTGACGACGCCGCCATCAGGCCAAGCTCGGCCGATGCTTTCAAGGTGACCGACGGCTTCATCATCGTCTCCGAGAAGATGCGCGATGTGCTCGCCGAGTTCGAGCTCGGGGGCACGCGGTTCTACGAGTTGCCGATCTACACCTCGGAGGCGCGCACGGAGACCGTACCCGGCCGCCACTTCATCCTGCACGTCATGGAGAAGAAGTCCGCCTTCGTCCCGGAGGCCTCGGAGAACGTGTTCCAGGGATCGCTCATCGGTCACCGACCGGTGATCCCGGGTG
>JBCBPG010001029.1:0-1512 GCA_039820865.1 Pseudomonadota bacterium | reverse complement strand
GTCATCGTCGCGGTCATCACGGTCGTCGTCGCGGTCATCACGGTCGTCGTCGTCGCCGCCGTCGTTGTCGCCGCCGTCGCTGTCGCCGCCGTCGCTGTCGCCGCCGTCGCTGTCGCCGCCGTCGCTGTCGCCGCCGTCGCTGTCGCCGCCGTCGCCGCCGTCGTTGTCACCGCCGTCGTCGGCCCAGGCCTGGTCGAGACGCGTCTCGGGCAGGACCAGGGGCTGGGCGAGGGCGATCACCAGCGCGAGCACGACGGCCCGCATCGCCAGATCGGTCGGTCCGGCCATCACATGTCACTCCAAGAACCGCTGCCATGGCGAGCGAACGTCGCGCCGCAGAAATTTATTCCGCGCCGGGAATACAGTTTCCACAACGACGTTCAGTCATCGATGGTCAACCCTCGGAAAGGGGCGTGGAGAACATCGATGGATGACGACCTTCGGGACGGGATCGCCGAACTGGTGCCGCGGCTGAGGCGCTTTGCCTATGCCCTGACCGGCAGCCGCGAGGCGGGCGACGACCTGGTGCAGAACGCCTGCATCAAGGCGCTCGGCCGGCTCGACCAGTTCCAGCGCGGCACGCGGCTCGACCGCTGGATGTTCCGCATCCTGCGCAACCAGTTCATCGACGACCACCGGCGACTGCGGCGCCGCGGCGTCCATGACGGGGGCGAGGAGATCGACGCGCTCACGGATGGCGGTCTTGCCGCCGGGCGCGCCGAGAGCCGGCTGCACCTCGCCCGCGTGCGTGACGCGGTCGCCGCCCTGCCCGACGAGCAGCGCGAGGTCCTCGCCCTGGTCGCCATCGAGGGGCTGTCCTATCGCGAGGCGGCGGAGACGCTGACGCTGCCCATCGGCACCGTGATGAGCCGGCTGTCCCGCGCACGGGCCCGGCTCGCGGCATTCAGGGAGGATCCGCAATGACCCGTGACCGGCGCGACGACGGGGGCAAGGACGACAGGGGCAAGGACGGCAGGGGCGGGGACGCGGCCCCGCACTGGCATGAGGACGACATCGCCGCCTCGGTGGACGGCGCGATCGAGGACCCGGCCGAGGTCGAGCGGATCGCCCGCCTCATCGCCACCGACCCGGACGCCGCGGCGCTCGCCACGCGGATCGAGGCGTCGAACCGCGATCTCCGCGAGGCCTTCGATGCGCCCATGCACCAGGAGATCCCGCCCGCGATCGCCGCAGTCCTCGGTGCTCCTCCCGGGGCGGCTCCCGGTGCTCTTCGCGGGGCGGCTCCCGGGGCGGAACCGGCGACGGCCGCGGCCGGGGCGCCCGAACGCGCACCGGACACCGCGCAGCGGGTCGTGCCGCTCCACCGCCCGTCGCGCCGCGCCTGGCAGCCGATGGCGCTCGCCGCGTCGCTGGCGCTGGCCGTCGGGCTCGGGGCCGGCATGGCGCTCATGCAGGGCGATGTCGCGGGCGACGGCACGCGCCTCGCCCTCGGCCCGCAGGACAGCTCGGACCCGCTCGCCACGGTGCTGGAGACGGCGGCGAGCGGCGAGG
>JBCBPG010001028.1:0-1514 GCA_039820865.1 Pseudomonadota bacterium | reverse complement strand
GGTTGCCGACCTCGCGGTTGTTGGGCCCGAAGATGGTGCGCACCGCCTGCTGCAGGATCAGCGACACGCCCCAGGTGGCGAGCAGCGTCTCCAGCGGGCGGCCGTAGAGATGGCGGCAGATCCCCCGCTCGATCGCGACGCCGACGCCGCCCGAGACCAGGAAGGCCAGCGGCAGCGCGATGGCGAGCGAGGCGCCGAACAGCTCGGGCGCGTGGTTGCGGATGATCTCCTGCACGAAGAAGGTCGTGTAGGCGCCGAGCATCACCAGCTCGCCATGGGCCATGTTGATGACGCCCATCACCCCGAAGCTGATCGCCAGCCCGATGGCGGCGAGCATCAGGACCGAGCCGAGCGAAAGTCCCTGCCAGACGCTCTCGGCCATGCCCCACATCGCACGCGTGCGCTCGACCGCGGCAAGCGCATCGGCCGCGGCGGCGGCGATGGCGGCGACCGAGGAGCCGGCCGCCTGGCTGATGATGCCGAGCGCGTCGCCGCGGCCGGAGGCGGCGAGGAGCTCGATGGCGGCGACCTGTTCGGCCTCGGGCGCGCCGGAACCGATCAGCGTGGCGGCGCGGGCCTCGCGCAAGGCCTCGGCGATCTCCGCGTCGGCCTCGCGCGCGATCGCGGCGTCGATGGCGGCGAGCTGGCTGGCGTCGCGCGCGTCGAAGGCGGCCCCTGCGGCGGCGAGGCGGAGCGCGGGGTCGGGCGAGGCGAGCTGGAGCTGCCCCATCATGGCGTCGACCAGCCGGCGCAGGTTGTTGTTCATCTTGATGCGCCGCGTGTCGCGGCGGCCGAGCTCCTCGATCCGCTCGCCGGTGAAGGGGTCGTGGGCGAACTCGTCGCGCCCCTCCTGGACGACGAGGACGACGGCCCCGCCCTTGCGCATCTCTTCGAGATCGCCTTCGCCGAGCGCCTCGAGGATGGTGGCAGCGCGCGGGTCGCCGGTGGCGGCGATCTGGCCGATCACCCGCTCGCGATCGGCGAACTCGCCCTCGGGGAGCTGGGCGACGAGTTCTTCGAGTGTCTGCGCCACGGCGGGCGGCGCGCCCGGCAGGATCGCGGTGAGGATCAGCGCGAGGGCGAGGAGGAGGGGACGCAGCACGGGTGCCTCGTAGGGTGCGGGGGCCGCACCGTCGCTCGGGCGGTGCGTTCCACGCACCCTACGCGGGCACCGGGCGCCCGCAGCGGTTCGGGGAGCGGGCGACCGGAGCCGCCCGCCCGTGTCTCGGACCAGGTGTCAGGTCGTCAGTTCGCGACGCCGCCGCACTTGCCGGTCTCGGTGTTGAAGTTGCCGCAGCTCATCGGCTTGCGCCAGTCCGAGATCAGCGGCGCGCTTTCGGGCAGGAAGTCCGACCAGGCGTCGCCGACGACGAGGCCGGCGGTCTGCTCGACCACCTCGAACTGGCCGTCGTCGAGGATCTCGCCGATCAGCACCGGCTTGGTGATGTGGTGGTTCGGCATCATGGCCGAGTAGCCGCCCGTCAGGTTCGGCACGGTCACGCCGACGATCGAGT
>JBCBPG010001027.1:0-1515 GCA_039820865.1 Pseudomonadota bacterium | reverse complement strand
CTCCGCCGACGCTGCGGCGGCAGGTGCCGGTGCCGGTGCCGGTAACGGTGACGATGCGGGAGACCGCGACGGCATCGCCGGGGGGGCCTGCGCCTCCACCGCGACCGGGGCCGGCGCTGGTCCGGGCTCGTCCGCGCCGCCCGACGGCAACCCGTCGCCGCCCGGTGCCGCCCCTGCGTCCCCGCCATCCGCCTGCCATGCCCCGCCCGGCGAGGCATCCGCGTCGTCGAACGTTGCGGGCGATGCCGTGGGCAGCGGCGGGCGCAGAGAGCCCGCAGGCTCGCTCTCGGCCGCGAGGCGCTCGCGAAGCCGGCTGAGCGGATCCTCGCGCGCCGCGTCCGCGTCCGCGGCGACGTCCGGGTCGCCGGCCTGCCCGTCAGCGCCCGCCGGATCGTCGCGATCCGTGGCGGGCATCGGCGCCAGCAGCATCGCAGGGTCCTCGTCCTCGCTTGCGGGATCGCCCTGCCGGGCCGTCTCGACGGCGGGGAAAGCCCCGTCGGATGCCGGCGTCAGCGTCAGTGGCGCGTCCTCGTCGGCCCCGGACGGGTCGAGGGCGAGGATCGGGGCCGGCGCCTCGGTCGGCTCGCCCGCTGAGGGCGCGCCCCAGGGCGGCTCGACCGACGGCGTCTCGCCCGAGTGGGACTCGCCCGAGAGGGACTCGTTGACGCCGGGGGTGTCGTCCGCCGCGTCCGGGGAGCCGGCATGGTCCGTCAGCCGGAGCGCCTCCGCGTCCCCGGACACCGCGGTCTCGTTCCCGCCCTCCGGCGCGGCGCCCGTATCGGCCACGGGCCCGGCATCCGCGTAGCTGCCCATCGTGTAGGGCGCGGGATCGTCCTCGGGCGTCACGGCCGCCACCTCGTCACCCGGCGGTGGCGTGGCGTCGTCGGCCATGGCGGCGGGCGCGGTGTCGCCATCGGGCACCGGCACCGCGTCCATGCCGCTCTCGACCGGCGCGAGATCGTCGGCAGGCGACGCGGGAGCGCCGTCGGGCATGCGGTCGATGGCGGCAAGCTCGCCCGCGCTGTCCACCCCGCCGGGCACGTCCTCGAGCATCAGCGCCGGGGCCTCGTCCGGCACGGCGTCGAACTCGGCCTCGGGCGTGGCGATCGTCCCGGCCGAGAGCGGCGTGTCGTCCGCCCCTGCCGGCGGCGTCGCGGCGATGTCGTCGGCGATCCCCGGGACGATGTCGGGGGCGATGTCGGGGGCGGGCGACGCGCCGAGGACGAGGGCACCGTCTTCGGCCTCGTCCTGCATCATGTCACCGGCCGGGCGGGCGCCAAGCAGCAGCGCCTCGCCCTCGACGCCGTCAGCGTCAGCGTCAGCGTCAGCGTCCCCATGACCGTGACATGATGCAGGACGAGGCCGACGACGGTGCCCTCGTCCTCGGCGCGTCGCCCGCCCCCGACATCGCCGACGACATCGCCGCGACGCCGCCGGCAGGGGCGGACGACACGCCGCTCTCGGCCGGGACGATCGCCACGCCCGAGGCCGAGTTCGACGCCGTGCCGGACGAGG
>JBCBPG010001026.1:0-1515 GCA_039820865.1 Pseudomonadota bacterium | reverse complement strand
CCGCCTAGGGCCGCCGCGTCGCCTTTTGGCTTGCGGTTGGGTTCTACACGGGAGATATGGGAAAGATCTCCTTTACCCCAGCCACCACCCGTGGGACCGCCATGGACGCATCGCTCGACGGCAAACGCATCCTGCTGGTGATCGGCGGGGGAATTGCCGCCTACAAGTGCCTGGAACTGATCCGGCTGATCCAGAAGGCGGGCAGCGCGGTCACCTGCGTGATGACCCGCGCGGCGCATGAATTCGTCACGCCGCTCTCGGTCTCCAGCCTCTCGGGCCAGAAGGTCTACAGCGATCTCTGGGACCTGACCGACGAGGCCGAGATGGGGCATATCCAGCTCTCGCGCGTCGCCGACCTTGTGGTGGTGGCGCCGGCGACCGCCGACCTCATGGCCAAGATGGCGAACGGGCTGGCCGACGATCTCGCCTCGACGCTCCTGCTGGCGACCGACACCCCGGTGCTGATCGCGCCCGCGATGAACGTGCGCATGTGGCAGCACCCGGCGACGCAGCGGAACCTCGCCCAGCTCAAGAAGGACAAGATCGCCGTCATCGGCCCCAATGACGGCGACATGGCCTGTGGTGAGTTCGGCCCCGGCCGGATGGCGGAGCCGGCCGAGATCCTGTCCGCGATCCTGCGCGAGCTGCGCGCCCGTGGCCCGCTCAAGGGCCGGCGCGTGATCGTCACCTCCGGGCCCACGCATGAGCCGATCGACCCGGTGCGCTACATCGCCAACCGCTCCTCCGGCGCGCAGGGGGCGGCGGTGGCCGAGGCGCTGAGCGTGCTGGGCGCCGAGGTCGTCTTCGTCACCGGCCCCGCCATCGCGCCCGACCCCTGGGGCGTCGAGATCCACCGCGTCGAGAGCGCGCGCGAGATGATGGCCGCCGTCGAGGCGAGCCTGCCCGCCGAAGCCGCCGTCTGCGCCGCCGCGGTCGCCGACTGGCGCGTCGAGGCCGAGAGCCGCCAGAAGATGAAGAAGGACGCCCGCGGCCGCGGCCCCGCGACGCTCAAGCTGACCGAGAACCCCGACATCCTGCGCCACCTCTCGGGCCTGCCGCCGACGCGCCGCCCGCAACTGGTGGTGGGTTTCGCCGCCGAGACCGAGAACGTGCTGGCCAACGCCACCGACAAGCGCGCGCGCAAGGGCTGCGACTGGATCGTCGCCAACGACGTCTCGCCCGGCACCGGCATCATGGGCGGCGCCGAGAACGCCGTGACGCTGGTCACCGCCGAGGGCGCCGAGAGCTGGCCCCGCGCGCCCAAGCCCGAGGTCGCCCGCCGCCTCGCCCAGCGCATCGCCGAGACGCTGGCCGGCCCCGCCATCGGCGAGGCGGCCGAATGAGCGCGATCGCCGTCGAGGTCCTGCGCCTGCCGAGCCACGACGCCGCCCTGCCTCTGCCCGCGCAGGCGACGGCGGGGGCGGCCGGCCTCGACCTCGTCGCCTGTCTCCTCGAGCAGGACCGCGAGGAGGGGCTGGCGCTGCCCCCCCTCGGCCGCGCGACCGTGCCGACGGG
>JBCBPG010001025.1:0-1518 GCA_039820865.1 Pseudomonadota bacterium | reverse complement strand
GGGGCTCTGGGCGCTGCTCGACACGCGGCTGCCGCTGACGCTGACGATCCTGATCTTCGGGCCCGTCGTCGACCGGGCGATCCGGGGGGTGGCGGCCGAGCTGGCGCCAGTACCGGGTGGGGCGGGGCCGGCGGCGGACCTGGCCGAGCGCACGCGGCAGGGCCTGGTGCGGATCGGCCGGGTCGTGGCCTTCACCCTGGTGCTGCTGGTGCTGATCGACCTCTGGAACGTCGATTTTTCGGCCGCCTCGATGGGGCCTGCGCCGGCACGGCTGGCGGCGGGGCTGGTCGAGGCGCTGGGCATCGTCGCGCTCGGCTATCTCGTGCTCGAGGGGGTGACGCTGTGGCTGACGCGCCGCCTCGCCGCCGAGCTGCCGGACGAGGCGCCCGAGGAGGAGGAGCCCGGCGGCGAGGGCGGCGGCGCGGGCGGCACGCGGCTCTCGACCGTGCTGCCGCTGATCATCCGCACGGTACAGGTCGTGATCGTCGTGGTGACCGTGCTGGAGGCGCTGTCGGCGCTCGGCGTCTCGATCGCGCCGATCCTCGCCGGTCTCGGCATCATCGGCCTCGCCATCGGCTTTGGTGCGCAGAAGCTGGTGGCGGACGTGGTCTCGGGCGTCTTCTTCCTGATCGACGATGCCTTCCGGGTGGGCGAGTATGTCGAGATCGACGGCACCTTCGGCACGGTCGAGAAGATCTCGGTCCGCTCGCTGCGCCTGCGCCACCACGAGGGGCCGGTCCACACCATCCCCTTCGGCGAGATCCCCAAGCTGACCAACTACTCGCGCGACTGGGTCATCATGAAGCTGCGCTTCACGGTGCCCTACGACACCGACCTGATGAAGGTGAAGAAGATGTTCAAGCAGATCGGCAAGGACATGATCGCCGATCCCGCCTTTGCCGAGGACATCCTGCAGCCGTTCAAGAGCCAGGGCGTGATCGAGGTCGACGATGTCGGCATGGTGGTGCGCGGCAAGTTCATGGCAAAGCCGGGCCGGCAATGGGTGCTGCGCAAGGAGGTCTTCGCGCGCGTCCAGCAGGCCTTCGAGGCCAACGGCATCCAGTTCGCCCGCCGCGAGGTGCGCGTCAGGATCGACGGCGACGCTGCCTCGCCCGAGGCGAGGCGCGCCGCCGGCAGCGCGGCGGCCGAGGCGATCCGCGCCGAGGGGGAACTGCGCAACGAGGACGGCGACGGCCACGGCGGTCCGGGCTAGGCGGTATCGCGGCTGGTCGCCGCGATGGGTCATTGGGGGTTTCTCGCGTCGATGTCGCGTCGTTCGCCGTAGGGTGGGCGATACGTCCTCCGCTTGAGAAGGGGAAGGGGGCGCTCGCCGCTGGGCAGTCCCCTTTGAAGCATCAAAGGGGACGCGGATCAGCGTGGGCGGAGGACGGGGCGCGTCAAGGACGGGCGGGCTCTGCCCGTCGCCATAGGCGATCCTTGACCCGCCCCCTCCTCCGCGTCGTCCTCCGCCTTGGCGCGACTAGCCGAACGCGCAGCCCTCCATTCGCGGGTCGGAGC
>JBCBPG010001024.1:0-1521 GCA_039820865.1 Pseudomonadota bacterium | reverse complement strand
GCGGTTGTAGCTCAGTTGGTTAGAGTACCGGCCTGTCACGCCGGGGGTCGCGGGTTCGAGCCCCGTCAACCGCGCCACTCGCCGCCCGGTCGCGCCGCTTTCCCCGAAATGATGCCCGGTCACCACGGTCCAGCCGCCGGCAGCGGTGCTTAAGCCCCTGTATACCGTGCCCGGCTAGACCGGGGGCCATGAGGATCCTGCTTCACATCGGCGTCTGGAAGACGGGCAGTTCCGCCATCCAGGTCTCGCTGGTCCGCCATGCCGCCGCGATGGCCGCGCACGGCGTCCACCTGCCGGCCCATGCCCTGGCACCGAACGGCTATCACGCGCTGGCGAACGCGATCCGCCACGGCGACGGGGCACTGCTTGCGCGCTGTGTCGAGGATATCGGCGACGCGCTCCGCCGCGCGGGCCGCGACGGCGTGGTGGTCGTGAGTTCCGAACATTTCTGGACGCTTCGGCCACGGCAGGTCGAGCGGCTGGCCGCCGCGCTGAAGGCAACCGGCGCACCGGTCGAGGTCGTCGCCTATCTCCGCCCGCAGGACGCGCTCTGGAACTCGGTCTACGGGCAGTGCGCGCGCGGGCTCCAGGTGCTGGCGCATCATCCGCGCTGGGGGCGGGGCTATGCCGGCGCGGGCCTCGAGGCAGGGTTCGACTTCGACCGCGTCTTCCGCCTGCACGCCCGCCTCTTCGGCCGCGCCAACATCCGGCTGCGCCCCTATCGGCGGGAGGCCTTTCCCGGCGGCGACGTTGTGGCCGATTTCCTCGACGTGGCGCTGCCGGGGCAGGGGGGCGCGATCGCCCCGCCGCCGGACGAGATCCATGCCTCCTTCGGCTGGAAGGGCGTGGCCTTCGCCGTCGCGCGCGCGCAACTGCTCCGCCAGGGCGGTGCCTTCAGGCCCACGCCCGCGGTGATGGAGGCGCATCGCCGTGCCCTGGACCAGACGGTGCGCCTGATGGAGGCCGAGGGCGCGCACGGCTGGTACGGCCGTGGCCCCGCGATCTTCACCGAGCGGGAGCGCCGGGAGATCCGCGGCTTCTACGCCGAGGGCAACGTGCTGCTCCGCCGGCGCCACCGGCTGGCCGACGACTTCTTCGGCCCCGTCAGCACGGCGCCCCGCGACCCGCTGCGCGCCCCCGCCATCCCGGCCGCCGAACGCGAGACCGCCCTGGGGCTCTTCCAGGAGCGGCTCGCCGCCAGTCTCCGACCGGAGACTGCCAGCGCCGCCGCCTGACAGCCGCGCCCGCCATCGCCGGTCCGCGAGGCTCCCCCCGGCGCCGCATGGATCGCGCGGCAGACATTGCCAGGGCGCAACCGACCGGCACACCCGTCATCCGGGACAGGCCCCCGATCCCGACACCCCGGTTCCAGCGCCCCGGTTCCGACACCCCGGTTCCGACACCCCGGTTCCGACACCCCGGTTCCAGCGCCCCGGTTCCAGCGCCCCGATTCCGGCGCCCCGACCCCGGTGCCCCGATCCCGGCGCCCCGACCCTGGTGTCTGGGCCCGGTATCCCGGGC
>JBCBPG010001023.1:0-1522 GCA_039820865.1 Pseudomonadota bacterium | reverse complement strand
GGAGGAGCGGCCGGCCCTGCTGGCGCCGGGCGACGCCGTCTGTTTCGAGCCGGTGGGCGAGGCCGAGTATGCCCGCATCGCGCGCGCCGCCAGCGAAGGTGACTGGGCGCCGGAGAGCCTGCCACGGGAGACGGGCGCATGAGCGGGACGGGCGTGCTGGTGGTCGAGGCGCCGGGGCTTGCGACCAGCGTGCAGGACGCCGGGCGGCGGGGCCATGCGCGGCTCGGCATCCCGCCCTCGGGCGCGCTCGACAGCGAGGCGCTGGCTGTCGCGCTGGCGCTGGCCGGGGCACCGGCGGGTGCGGCCGCGCTGGAATGCCGGTACCTCGGCCCCGTGCTGCGGGCCGAGCGCGCGCCGGTTCGCGTCGCCCTGGCGGGTGGCGAGGCCGAGATGGCGGTGACACGTGCCGACGGGGCGCGCGAACAGGCGGGCGGCTGGCGGAGCGTGACGCTGGCGCCTGGCGACCGGCTGCGGGTGGGCGCGCTTCGCGGCAGCGCGACGGCCTGCCTGGCGCTTTGCGGCGGGATCGACGTAGCGCCGGTCATGGGCAGCCGCTCGACGCTGACGCGGGCCCGCCTCGGCGGCATCGGGGGCCGGCTGCTGGCCGAAGGCGACCGGATCGCCGCTGCCGCGCTGCCCGAGGGGCCCGAGCGCGCCGTCGCGGCCCCCGAGGCCTGGGTGGACGATGCCCCCGTGGCCGTGGTGCCGGGCCCGCAGGCCGATCACTTCACCGGGGCGGCGCACGCCCTCCTGACCGCCACCGCCTGGCGCATCAGCGACCGGGCCGACCGCATGGGGCTGAGGCTGGACGGCCCGCACCTCGAGCATGCATCCGCTCCGGGCCGGGGCGCCGACATCGTGTCCGACGCCATCGTGACGGGCGCGATCCAGGTGCCGGCCTCGGGTCAGCCGATCCTGCTGCTGGCCGACCGCCAGACCTCCGGCGGCTATGCCAAGATCGCCACGGTGATCACCGCGGACCTGCCGAGGCTGGCCCGTCTCGGCCCCGGCGCCATGCTGCGCTTCGAAGCGGTCGATGCCGTCGAGGGCGCGCGCCGCAGCCGGGCTGCCCGAGCCGCGCTCGACCGTCTGATCGCCGCGATCGCACCGCTGGCCGAGGGGCCCGACCTCACCGCGCTCTACCGCGAGAACCTGATCACAGCCCGCATCGACGAGGAGACGTGACGCCCGGGGATCCGGCCGGCTCTCGCCCCCTCCCGCGACAGGTTACCGCCCAACTGCCGAATGGACCGTCAACGCCCGGGCGAGCCGTTGCGCCTGGCGCGATCGCAGCGTTCGGCCAGGATTCACCGTTTCATGCCCAGGATGTCGCGAGGGCGGGGACGGGGACGTCCTAGAGCGGGGGCCCATCTGATTGAATCGTAGGGGATTCCCCTCGGGTTCGAGGTCTGATTCAAGATGTCCGCCGGGGAAGGAGGCCGGCGGACATGTCGCAAGCCCTCTCCCTCGATCTCCGCGTTCGGGTCCTGACGGCGGTCGCCGATGGAGCCAGTCATCGCGC
>JBCBPG010001022.1:0-1522 GCA_039820865.1 Pseudomonadota bacterium | reverse complement strand
GTCCACCATCGGGAGTGCCGGTGCCGGTAGCGGTGCCGGTATCTGGGCACCAACCGGCAGGTCGCCGTGCCTGTGGCACGCAGGACAGGGTGGGGCAGGGCAGGCTGGACCAGAGCAGGCTGGGGCGGGCTGGGGCAGGGCGCACCGGGCCTCCAGCCGTCTGCGGACCGGTTGCCCGGGGATCGCGGGCGGGGCCGGGGCCGGGTCAGGGCCGCTCGGGCCGCTCAGGCCGCTCAGGCCGCTCGGGCCGCTCGGGCCGGCTGCGACGGGCGCCGGCGCCGCCGCGGCGGGCGCGCGGGGCGGCGATGCGGCCAGGCAGGGCGGCCATCACCGTGCGTCGTTCGGCCGGCGACAGCCGCGCCCAGCCGGCGATCTCGGCGCCCGTGCGCGCGCAGCCGAGGCAGAGCCCGGTGTCGGGGTGCAGCATGCAGAGCTTGACGCAGGGCGTCTCGATCCCGCCGGCGGTCAGGCTGATCCGGACGCCGGGCAGCAAGGGGGGCGCGTCGTCTCCGCCACCGCCGGCTGCCGCGGGAACGGCGGGCACGGCGGTGTTCCCGGTCGCGTCCCCTGTCGGATCGGTGTCACGGCTCATGGCGGTCGTCCGTCGCCTCCTGGCGGCGCAGGACCGCCAGCCGGTCGAGCGCGCCCTGCAGGATTAGGGCGGCGGCCAGCTTGTCGATCACCTCGGCGCGACGCTTTCGGGACGAATCCGCCTCCAGGAGCGCCCGCTCCGCCGCGACCGTCGTCAGCCGCTCGTCCCAGAAGGCTACCGGGCCCAGGCCCTTTGCGGCGAGGTTGCGCGCGAAGGCGCGGGTCGACTGGGCGCGCGGGCCCTCGCTGCCATCCATGTTGCGCGGCAGGCCCAGCACGATGGCGGCGATGCCCCGGCGGTCGACATGGGCGGCCAGCGCCTCGGCATCGGCGGTGAACTTGACGCGCTTCAGCGTCTCCAGCCCCGTGGCCGCGAGGCGAAGACCGTCCGAGACGGCGATGCCGATCGTCTTGGTGCCGAGGTCGAGGCCCATCAGCGGGCCCGTCGTTTCCGCCAGCGCGGCGACGTCCTCGTGGATCGCGGCGGGGGCTGCCTGGGGCCCGCTCATCGCTCGATCACGCCGTCGACGAGCGCCTGCTCGCGCACGAAGCCGGCCTCGGCGCCCTCCAGCACGTCCTGCGAGGCGTCGTAGATCCGCCGGGCATCCTCCATGCGGCCCAGCACGGCATAGGCGCGGACCAGCCGCGCCCAGTCCTCGACCGGACCGCTCTCGGCCAGCAGGCGAGTCTCCAGCGCCTCGACCCGGCCGAGCATGAAGGCCATGCGCTCCTCGGGCGTCATCGCCGCGACGGCGGCGGCCGCGTCCGGGTCGACATCGCCGGGCATGCCCTCGCCTGCGGGCGGGAGGGGCAGCGCGGCCATCGGGCCGGCCTCCTCCGCGGGTGGCGGCCCCGCGGTCGGCACGCCCTCGGCCCGGGCCTGGGTCAGCAGGGCGCTCAGCTGGTCGCGCCAGGGCGCATCCGCCGGCGC
>JBCBPG010001021.1:0-1523 GCA_039820865.1 Pseudomonadota bacterium | reverse complement strand
GCGGGGGAACAAGCGGGCGGCACGCGCGTGTCCGGGCGGCTTCGGCGGCCCTTGCGGATCGCCGGTCGCCTGCGTATAGACCGCCCTGCCCCGATCGGAGTGTAGCTCAGCCTGGTAGAGCACCGTCTTCGGGAGGCGGGGGTCGTAGGTTCGAATCCTGCCACTCCGACCATCGGGCAGCGCGCGGCCGTTCAGGCGGTCGCCGCAATCTCTCCCGGCAGCGTGACCCGGACGGCGAGCCCGCCGAGGGCCGCGTCCTCGAGCGCCAGGCTCCCCGCATAGAGCGCGACGATGTCGCCCGCGATGGCAAGGCCGAGACCCTGGCCTGGCGTCGCGCTGTCGAGCCGGCTGCCACGTTCGAGGATCGCGCGCCGGTGCCCGGGCGCGATGCCGGGGCCGTCGTCCTCGACCGTGATCGCGAGGCTGGGTCGGGCACCGGTCGAGGTCACTGGCCTGGGGGCGGGCGTGGGCGTGGGAGCGGGCGCGGACGCTGGCGCGACGGTGACGCGCACCTCGCTCCGGGCGAACTTGGCCACGTTGTCGAGAAGAGTGCCGAGGACCTCGAACAGGTCCGCCTCGTCGCCGATGAAGACCGCGCCGTCGGGCACGGCGCGCGCGACGCGGACGGCGCGGCCGGGCGCGGCGGTGACGACCGGCTCCAGGTCGTCGAGACAGCGCGCGATGTCGACCCGCGCCAGCGCCGTGCCGGCGGCGCGCGAGCGGCCGAGATGGCGGTCGAGCGTCAGCGCGATGCGGTCGAGCTGGGCGATGATGGCGGGCCCCTCGCCGGGCGCGCGCTCGGCGATCTGGCGCACGACCGCGAGCGGGGTCTTGAGCGCATGGGCGAGATCGGCCGCCTGGCCGCGGGCGCGCGTCACCAGCCGACCGACATGGGCACCGAGACTGTCGAGCTCCTCGGCCACGGGCGCCAGCTCGCGGGGCCAGGCGCGTCCGGGCTGGGGCGCCGCACCGCGGATCGCGGCCACCTTGGCCCGCAGCTCCGCCAGTGGCCGGAGGCCGAGGCGCATCAGCCCCAGCACGCTGGCGACGAGCCCGGCACCAAGGGTGCCGAGCGTCAGCAGCACCGCGCGGCGGAAGGCGGCGAGATCGGCCTCGATCTCGGCCTCGGGGCGTGCGACCGCGAAGGTCAGCGGCGGTGCGAGCCGGGGGGCGACGCGCCGGGCCACGCCCCGCAACCGCTGGCCGAGCGGGCCGTCGAACTGCCCGACCCCGCCCACGGGGGCGGCCAGCACCGGCACACCGCCCGGCGTCACGGGCCCGAGCGAGGCCGACTGCAGCACCACCGTCTCGCCCTCGCGCACCTGCCAGGCCCAGCCGGAGAACGGCCGTTCGAACCGGTCGCCGGTCATCGGGCCGACCAGGCGGACACCGCCGCGGGGGCTGACCTCGCTCAGCGCCACGAGCTGGACGAGGCGGTCGTTGAGCGTCCGGTCGGCCTCGCGCTCGACCTGCGCGCGGAACAGGCCGACCAGCGCCAGCCCCGCCACCGTCAGCGCCAGCGC
>JBCBPG010001020.1:0-1524 GCA_039820865.1 Pseudomonadota bacterium | reverse complement strand
TCGACGAGTAGACATAGTCGAGATGCACGACCCGCAGCGCCACGCCTCCCTCGCGCACCGTCTCGAAGGCGACGTCATAGTACTGGTAGCCCTCGAGCACGCTTCTCAGGCTCGGCCGCAGCATGGGGTAGCGCAAGCGCAGCATCACCCGCGCGTCCCCGCTCTCGAGGTCGGCGAGATAGCTCTCGAGCACGCCCTCGATCCGCTCGAAATCGAAGACCTCGCCGGCATGCGCATAGAAGGAGCGCATGATCCGGCTCATGTTGATGCCCTTCTTGGACGCCGCGAGCGACACCGAGCCCGTCACCGAGGTCTCGAGCGTCAGCGCCGCGCCCCCCCGCGTCGCATAGGCGAGCGGCAGGCGGAAGTTCGAGATGCCGACATGCTGGATCGGCGCCCTGGCGCCCTTGATGAGCGATGACGGCCCGTTCTGCAGGTCCGGCATGCCGGCCTTGTAGGCCGCGTCGGGCGCGAAATCGGCGGGATAGCTGCGGTTGAGCGCCCCCTCCTCGCCCGGCCGCAGCGCCGCCAGCGCGGAGAGGCCGAGCGCCGCCGCGGCCTCGGGCTCGGTCGCCACCAGGCGGCGCAGCGTCGCCAGCGCCGCTTCGGCTTCCTCGCGGCTCGGGGCCGGTTCGCGCGCCTCGAGAGGCGGGGTGATCATGTTCATGCAGTGGTCCCGTTCCTGTTAAACATGCGCCGGCAAGGGAGCAGTCCGGCGCCCGGTCGTTCTCGCAGTCGTCTCCTCGGTCGTGTGGCGATATAGGCCACAATGCTGCCGTCACCATCCGGGACACGGGGCATCTCGCCGCATCGCGATCAGAGCGTTGTGCTTTGAAATCGGTGGCCGGACAGCCCGGGGCGGTCAGACCGCCGCGAACGCCCGGTCCAGGTCCTCTGCCAGGTCGGCCGGGTCTTCGAGGCCGACCGACAGGCGCACGAGCCCCGGCGTGATGCCGAGATGCAGCCGCGCCTCCTCGCTCAGGCGCTGATGCGTGGTGGTCGTCGGATGCGTCACCAGGCTCTTGGCATCGCCCAGGTTGTTCGAGATCCGCACCAGCCCCAGCGCGTTGAGGAACCGGAACGCCCCCGGCTGCCCGCCTGCGACCTCGAAGGACAGCATCGTGCCCGGCCGCTCCATCTGGCGCGCGGCGAGATTGTGCTGCGGGTGGCTCGCAAGGCCCGGATAGATCACGCGCTCCACCGGCCCGCCGTCGCGCGCCTTGACGTCGAGATGATGCGCCAGCACCTCGGCCGTGTCGGTCTGCGCCTCGACGCGCAGCGGCAGCGTCTCCAGCGCCTTGACCATCACCCAGGCGTTGAAGGGGCTGAGCGCGGGGCCGGTATGCTTGGCGAAGGGCTCGACCTCGCCACGGATGAACTCGCGGTCGCCCAGCACGATGCCCGCGAGACACCGCCCCTGCCCGTCGACATGCTTGGTGGCCGAGTAGACGACCACGTCCGCGCCGAAGGCCATCGGCCGCTGGTACATGGGCGTCGCGAACACGTTGTCGACCACCAGCCGCG
>JBCBPG010001019.1:0-1529 GCA_039820865.1 Pseudomonadota bacterium | reverse complement strand
GCGCGCGCTCCCAGCCGTTGACCGGGCCGAAACGGGCGCCGGCGGCGGCCAGATGGGGCGTCAGCGGCGTGGTGCGGGCCTGGCGGCCGGCGGGGCGGTGTTCGTGCGGGCGGTGGAAGAGGAACTCGTTCCGGTAGTCCTCGATCGCCTTCAGCGCGGTCCACTCGACGGTCGCATGGCGGCCGAAACGCCGCGGATCCAGCGCCCAGGTGTCGTACTGCGCTTCGCCATGCACGATCATCTGCGCGAGCAGCCAGCCATGGCCGCCGCCCTCGCCGAGGCCCGCGCGCAGCCCCGTGATGCACCAGGCGTTGAGACGCCCCGGCACCGGGCCCACCAGCGGCACGCCGTCCGGCGTATAGGTGATCGGGCCGTTGATGATCGTGTGCACGCCCGCCTCGGCCAGGCAGGGCAGGCGGTGCATCGCGCCCTCCAGCACCGGCAGCACGCGGTCGGCATCGTCGGGGCAGAGCGCGTTGGTAAAGCCGGGATCGATGCCGTCGAGCCCCCAGGTCCGGCAGTCCTGTTCGTAGAAGCCGACCAGCAGGCCCTGCTTCTCCTGGCGCGAATAGAAGTCGGCGCCGGGGCAGCGGATCAGCGGCACGCGGTGGTCCAGCGCCTCGATCGCGGCGATGGGCTCGGTGAGGAAGTACTGGTGCTCCATCGAGGCGACGGGGTGCTCGACCCCCATCATCGCGCCGACCTCGTTGCAGCGATAGCCGCCGGCATTGACGACATGCTCGGCCTGGATGTCGCCCTTGTCGGTGTGGACGATCCATGCGCCGCCGGGCTTTTGCGTCAGGCCGGTGACGGGGGTGTGGCGGTGCACCTCGGCGCCGCGGCGGCGCGCGCGCCGGGCCAGCGCCTGGCAGAGCTGGGCGGGGTCGATATCGCCGTCCATCGCGTCCCAGAGCGCGCCCTTGAGCCCCTCCGTCGTGATCAGGGGATGGCGGCGTGCCGCCTCGGCCGCGTCGATCAGCTCGAACTCGACCCCCATGCCCTTCGCGACCGACTGGAAGTGGCGATAGCCCTCGAGATGCCAGTCCTCGGTCGCGAGGCGCAGGCCCCCGTCGGCATGGTGGTAGTTGATCGGGTAGTCCGGGTCCTCGGCCAGTTCCCTGTAGAGCCGGATCGAGTGGGTCTTGAGCCCGATCATCACCTGGATCGCGCCGAAATTCGTCACCTGCGCGGCCGAATGCCAGGTGGTGCCCGAGGTCAGCTCGTCACGCTCGAGCAGCACGACATCGGTCCACCCCTCCTCGGTCAGGTGATAGAGCGCCGAGCAGCCGGCGATGCCGCCCCCGATCACGACGACGCGGGCGGTGGTTCTCATGCCTGCGCTTCCTGGGTCGGTTGGGGCGGCCAGAGGCGGGGGAAGAAGGGGCCGTCGAGGCGGTCGCCGTCGCGGTAGCCCTCGGCCTCGAAGATCGCGCGTTCGCCCGCGGCCCAGTCGCCGCGGTAGCGGATGACGCCGTCGGGCGCGGTCATGCGCAGGGTGAAGCGGCGGACGGTCTCGCTCGGCACGGTGT
>JBCBPG010001018.1:0-1530 GCA_039820865.1 Pseudomonadota bacterium | reverse complement strand
TCACGGCGGCGGGGCGACGCGGAGCGACGCATAAACCGGGGGCTCACGTCCATGATCACCGTATCGATGCCGCGCCGGGTGGCCGCGCTCGGCCTCGCGCTCTCGCTGACCGCCTGCGCCTCGTCCGACCAGGTGGCAACCGACCCGGCCGATCCCTACGAGGCGACGAACCGGACCTTCCACGAATTCAACGTGACCCTCGACGAAAACGTGCTGCGCCCGGTCGCGCAGGGCTATGACGTCGTCGCCGTCGGCCCGGTCAAGCTGATGATCGGCAACGGACTCAACCATCTCCGCCTGCCGGTGCATTTCGTGAACTATGCGCTGCAGGGCGATGCGCGGATGGTCGGGCGCACGCTCAGCCGGTTCACGCTCAACACCATCGTCGGCGCGGCCGGCCTCCTCGATCCGGCGACCGAGTTCGGCCTGCCGCTCGAGCCCACGGACTTTGGCGTGACCCTCGGCAAGTACGGGGTCGAGAGCGGGCCCTACCTGGTGCTGCCGCTGCTCGGCCCCTCCTCGCCGCGCGACCTTGGCGGCACGGTCGTCGACATGGCGTTCTCGCCGACCACCTATTTCGGCTTCGTCGACGCGATCCCGGCGGGCACGGGCGTGGGCGTCTTCACGCTCGACCGGGTGGATGCGCGCGCCCAGAACGCCGACCTGATCGACGAACTGCTCTACGAGAGCGCGGACAGCTATGTCACGCTGCGCTCGGTCTATCTGCAGCGCCGCGCGGCGCAGATCGGCGGCGACGACGCGGGCGGCGTGCCCGACATCTTCGACGACGAGACGCAGTAGGACGGCGCCCCGGCATCGGGCGCCTCCGGGCCGCGTTGCGGCGCCTTCGGCACACCCCGGGGCCGGCGTCGCGCGCTGCCGGCCATCGGCGGGGTCGGGCATTGCCAGCCGGCGCCGCACCGGGGCACGATGGCCGGTGTTCTCCCGGCGCCTGAGGGCCTGTCCCCGGCCGTTCCCCGCTCCTCAGACGCAAGCCCTGCCCATGACCGACACCCTATCAGCCACGGCCGATTTCACCGCCCGTCTCGCCCAGGTGGCAGGCGAGGTCGAGGACGCGCTCGAGGCCTGCCTGCCCGCCCCCGTCGCCACGCCGGGCGAAGGCGCGCTGATCGATGCCATGCGCTATGCCGTGCTGGGCGGGGGCAAGCGGCTGCGCGCCTTCCTGGCGGTCGAGACGGCGGCGATGCTGGGGGGCGACCGGGCGCGGGCGCTGCGCGCAGGGGCGGCGGTCGAGTGCCTGCACGCCTATTCGCTGGTGCATGACGACCTGCCCTGCATGGACGACGACGACCTCCGCCGCGGCAAGCCGACCGTCCACCGTGCCTGGGACGAGGCGACGGCGGTGCTGGCGGGCGATGCGCTGCAGACCCTCGCCTTCGAGATCCTGGCCGATCCTGCCACCCATCCCGACGGCGCCGCGCGGGCGATGGCCTGCCTGCGCCTCGCGCGGGCGAGCGGGGTGGCCGGCATGGTCGGTGGCCAGGCGCTGGACATCGCGGCCGAGGAGGG
>JBCBPG010001017.1:0-1534 GCA_039820865.1 Pseudomonadota bacterium | reverse complement strand
GGCCCAGATCATGTAGAGCACGCCGGAGACCACGATCGAGAGCAGCCCGGCCCAGACGCCGTTGGCGACAGCCACGACAACGCCCCAGCCCTGCCGGCTGGCGAGGTTGACAAACCCCACCCCGGCAGCGGCGATCGGCCCGATGGTGGCCATGATCGGCAACTCGCTGATGAGCGGCACCGCTTCGGGCCGCGACATCACCCAGTTGACCGCCCAGGCCATCAGCACGGCGCAGATCACTCGGAAGGTCAGCATCGCGCCCGGTCTGTCCCCTGCTCCTGCCCTTGCTGCATGGGCCTCCCCGGTGGCACCGTCAAGGCGCCGCGATCAGCCCTCCTTCGTTAACGTCACCTGTGTGACGTCGGTGGTACCCGCAAGGAAGCATGCCGCGCAGGATGCGAGGTAGAGGTTCCACATGCGGTGGAAGCGGTCGTCGAAGCCGAGACCGCGAATCTCGTCCCAGCGGGCGTTGAAGCTCACCCGCCAGGCGTGCAGCGTCCGGGCATAGCTGTCGCCGAACTCGGTGGTGCCGGCGACGCAGAGGCCGGCGCGCTCGGCCTCGCGCCTGAGAACCGTCGGCGAGGGCAGCATGCCGCCCGGAAAGATGTACTTCTGGATGAAATCCGAGCCGCGGCGGTAGCTGGAGAACAGCCGGTCGGCGATGGTGATCACCTGGAGTGCGGCCGAGCGGCCGGGTTCCAGGCGGTCGCGGACGGTCGAGAAGTAGACCGGCCAGTAGCGTTCGCCCACGGCCTCGAACATCTCGATCGAGGCGACGGCGTCGTAGCGCCCGGTCTCGTCGCGGTAGTCGCGCAGCAGGATCTCGGCGCGCTCGGCCAGCCCCGCGGCCTGGAGACGCGCCTGCGCATAGGCCTGCTGCTCGCGCGAAAGTGTCAGCCCCGTCACCGTCACGCCCCGCTCGCGGATCGCGTATTCGGCGAAGCCGCCCCAGCCGCAGCCGATCTCGAGCACCCGGTCGCCGGGGCGGAGCGCGAGGCGGTCGCAGATGGCGGCATACTTGTTGTCCTGCGCCTGGCTCAGCGTCTCGCCCTGCCCCGAGAACAGCGCGGCCGAGTAGGTCATCGAGGGGTCGAGCCACTTCTCGTAGAACGCGTTGCCGAGGTCGTAGTGGTAGCTGATGTTGCGCCTGGAGCCGCGGCGGGTGTTGGCGCGCAGGCGATGGCGCAGCCGCTCCCAGGCGCGCACCAGCCCCATGCCCGGGAAGCCGCGGGCGACGCGATCGTTGTTCAGCAGCGCGACATCCATCATCGACTGGAGGTCGGGGGTGGTCCAGGCGCCCTCGATATACATCTCGCAGAAGCCGTTCTCGCCCTCGCGTGCCATGCGGGCGAAGAACTCGGGGTCGATCACCTCGATGCGCCCGGTGGGCCCGGGATTGGCGCCGTCGACGGCGTATTCCCGCCCGTCGGGCAGGCGGATCTCGATCCGCCCGGTCTCGATGCGGCTGAGGATGGCATAGAATGTCTCGAACCAGCGCGGCGTCGGTGGCGCGGCGCGGTCGGTCGCTGGTAGG
>JBCBPG010001016.1:0-1535 GCA_039820865.1 Pseudomonadota bacterium | reverse complement strand
GACGCCGCGGGGCGTTGCCGGCGCGACCGGATCTGCCCCTACGTCGTTGTCGCGCGTCGGTGCGGCGGCGACGAGCCGGGCCAGTGCCGTCATCCGGTCCTGCGAAACCTGCACGTCGATCTCAGCTGCTGCGGCGCCGTCGAGTGAAGCCATGACAGTACCGGCCCCTACGTACTGGCCGATCTCGACATCGCTGCGGGCGACGCGCGCATTGAACGGCGCCCGGATCACGGTGCGCGCAACGTCGAGGGCGGCGGCGGCCTGTGCCGCGCGGGCAGCCGCGGCCGAGGCGTCGAACGCCGCGATCTGTGCCGGCAGTAGCGCAAGGGTGTTCTCCTGCGTCTGGACTTTCGATCGCTGCGCCAGCACGTCGCGACGGCGCTCATCGACCACCGTGGCAGAGACGGTGCCGGACCGCGCCAGACGTTCGGTCCGGGCGAGGTCGGCCTCGGCCAGCGCCAGCGCTTCGCGTTCGATCGCCAATAGCGCAGTCGTGGTCGCCTTGGAGGCCCGCGCCTCATCGAGGCGGGCATCGGCAGCGGCGAGATCGGCCGCGGCACGCTCGAGCGCGATTGCGTAGTCGTCGGCGGCGATGCGGATCAGCACCGTCCCCTCGGCCACGAACCCCCCTCGCGCAAAGTCGGGGTGTAGATAGACCACCGGCCCGCCCACATGGGCCACCGCTGTCCAGACGCGCGCCGGCGCGACCGTTCCGTAACCCGAGACACGCGGCACGAAATCACGCGACGCGACGGTGACGTAGGATACCGGAACCTGGCGTTCCCGGGGCGTGATCTCCGGCGGCGATGGCACGGTCCCCAACGCCTGCCAGACGAGCATCGCGCCAAGGAGCGTTGGCGGCATGAAGGCAAGGAACGCACGCACGGTCATTGCGCTTGCTCCGCCGTCGGACTGCCAGCGTTCCGCGCGGATACTGGCGTCACAAGATCGGTCCAGTTGCAGGGAGGGGCCGGCGCCATTGCGTACTGAGCCGCGGCCATTCGTTCTGCGGGTGTCATGTCACGGTGGAGATCGGCCGCGGTGTCGCCCGCTTCCGTCACGCCCGCATGCGCGGCGCGTCCATACCAGTAGTGGGCGGCAGCTGGGTTCGCCGGTGTTGTGAACGGCGCCTCAGCCACGCGCCGGAGCAGGCGCAGGCCATCGATCTGATCCCCCTCGAAGACCTTGGCGAGCTTGACCATCGCGTCCGCGTTGCCCTGCCCTGCCGCGACGCAGAGCCAGTCCAGGGCTTCGGTGGTGCTGTAGAGCATGCCATCGGGCACATCGCCCGAACAGCACAGCGCGTTTCCGACGGCGTACTGCGCATCCGCGTCGCCGGCGCGCGCCTCATCGATGTTCCGCCAGACCGTCGCCTTGTCCACGGCGACGGTGGCACCCTCGATCGCCACCGCGCCGCACCCGGCGAGCGGGAGCAGGCTCAGTGCAAGGATCGCCTGGGCGGTCGCGCGCGCAATTGCGGTGTTCACGGACGGGCTCCGGGCTCGTGGGTATTTGGAGGTGACGCCCCAGGGATG
>JBCBPG010001015.1:0-1545 GCA_039820865.1 Pseudomonadota bacterium | reverse complement strand
CGGGCGCACCGTCTCACCGTCGGCCAGATCCGGGGGCCAGCATCACGTAGCCGCCGCCGCTCTCGTCGCTGCCGTCAAAGCGCCCGCGCGACGGGTCGTAGACCATGATCCCGTCAAGGCGGCGCACCGCCTGCCCCTCGGCCTCGCTCGCCACCATGCGCTCCCTCACCGTCGCGGCCGCAGCAGCGTCGAAGGCGCCGGGCCGGCGATCCTGGCGCTCGCTGCCGGTCGACGCGATCGCGTGCGGGGCGTCCTCCTCGCGCGGCGGAAGAACGTCGAAGGCCAGGGCGGAAGTGGACGGGGCGGGAGTGGACGGGGCGGGAGTGGACGGGGCCGCGCTGGACGGGGTGGATACCGGCCGGGTCGCTGCCCCGGTCCTCTCCGCCGCCGCGGCGTCCTCTCTCACGGGACCGGCCAGCGCGATCTCCGAGACCATCTCGACCGGGCCCACCTGCAGCACCGTCGCCTCCGGTGCGACCAGCGGCTGGGCGGCAAAGACGACCTGTGCGGGCTCGGTCACGATCGGCTCGCCCGGCGCCCGGTGCGACGCCATGGACGCGACCGCGGCGACCGGCGCGGGGTTCTCCTCGACGACCCGCACCGTGACGACCGGCACCTCTTCCGCCACCGGCGCGTCCTGGAGCGGCGCCGGACCCTCCGCCTCGACCGGCGCCTCCAGGAGAAGCGCGGGCGCCTCGTCCTCGACCGGGGCGCTGGCGGCCCGGCTCGCCGCCGCACTCGGCGCCGCGATGCTCGCGAAACCGGAGATCGCCATGGGCGCCGGGGCGGCACTCGACGGCGCCGGCGGATCCAGGATGAAGTCGGCGGCCGAGAACCCGGTCTCGTCGGCAAAGCCGCTGAACACCAGGAAGTTGCTGTTGCCGAGGTTCGCGGCGATGCCATCCGCCGTCGACTGCCAGGTGAGCTGGCTGAAGTCGGTGAAGCCGAAGCCCAGCAGGCTGACCCGGTCGGTCCCCGGTTCGAAGTCCTCGATGAAGTCGACCTCGAGCCCCGCGGGGAAGTCGCCCGGCACCAGCACGAAGAGATCCGCGCCGCCGTCGCCCTGCAGGATGTCCGGCCCGGGACCGCCGCGCAGCTCGTCGTCGCCCGCGCCGCCCTGCAGCCGGTCGCCATCGGCGCCGCCGATCAGGACGTCGTTGCCCGGCCCCGTGATCAGCACGTCCTCGCCCGCGCCCGCATCGGCGATGTTCGCGCCCGGATCCGAGGTGATGAAGCGGTCGTCGTTGTCGCTGAGGATCGGGTTGCCGACCGAGCCCAGGCTGCCCAGCGCCGGGCCCGCCGCGGGGAACGAGAAGTCGCCCTGGTTCAGCTGGCCGACCGCCGTGTAGCCCTCGAACACCAGCACCGAGGTGGCGTTCAGCATCAGCGCCAGGTTGCCCGCGACCGGGTTGAAGGTGAGTTCGCTGAACTGGGTGAAGCCGAAGCCGATGATCTGGATCCGGTCCTCGCCGGGGACATAGTCCTCGATGAAGTCGGCGGCCGAGAACCCGGTCTCGTCGGCAAAGCCGCTGAACACCAGGAAGT
>JBCBPG010001014.1:0-1547 GCA_039820865.1 Pseudomonadota bacterium | reverse complement strand
GCCAAGGACGTGGGCTATTACCGCGAGATGGCCGAGGGGCTCGGCGCCCGCTCGCGCATGTCCGGCGCCGCGGATGCGACGCTGCGCGAGGCCCGCGACGGCGGTGCGGGCGCGCGGCTGGTACCGCAGATGGTCGACTGGCTGGCCGAGAACCTGAAGGGCTGAACGATGCGTCTCACGGGCAAGCGCGCCTTCGTCACCGCCGCGGGCCAGGGGATCGGCCGCGCCATCGCCGAGGCCTTCGCGGCCGAGGGCGCCGCGGTGACGGCCACCGACCTGAACCCCGCCCTCCTGGACGGGCTGGACGCCGAGATCGCCGGGCTCGACGTCACCGACAAGGGGGCGCTGCAGGCGGCGGTGGTCGCGGCCGCGCCCGACGTGCTGGTCAACTGCGCGGGCTTCGTCCACGCCGGCACGATCGCCGAGGCGACGGACGAGGAATTCGAGTTCGCCCTCACCCTCAACGTCCGCAGCCAGTTCCACGCGATGCAGGCGGCGCTGCCGGGCATGGTCGAGCGCGGCGGCGGGTCGATCGTCAACATCGCCTCGGTGGCCTCGTCGATCATCGCCGCGCCCGGGCGCTTCGTCTACGGCATGTCCAAGGCGGCGATCATCGGGATGACCAAGTCGGTCGCGGTCGACTACGTGACCCGCAGCGTGCGCTGCAACTGCATCTGCCCCGGCACCGTCGACAGCCCCTCGCTGCACGACCGCCTGCGCGCGACGGGCGATTACGAGGCCGCGATGGCCGCCTTCGTCGCCCGCCAGCCCATGGGCCGCATCGGCCGGCCCGAGGAGATCGCGGCGCTCGCGGTCTATCTCGCCTCGGACGAGAGCGCCTTCACCACGGGCCAGGCGCATGTGATCGACGGCGGCTGGGCGGCGCAGTGAGGGCACCATGAGCCCGGTACCGAGCTGGCACGAGCATCCCCCCCCGGCCGCGGCAGCGTCCCCGCATGCAGTCCCGCCGCGCGAGGACCGCACCGGCCCCGGCCTCGCCATCATGGCGCTGGCGGTCGTCTGCTTCACGATGATCGACACGACGGCCAAGTGGCTGATCCTGGCGGGGCTGCCGGCGCTGCAGGTGGTCTTCGTGCGCTATGCGGGGCACTTCCTGCTGGCACTGGCGATGTACCTGCCGCAGGAGGGCTGGCGGGCGTTCCGCTCTGCCAGCCCGGGCAAACAGGCGCTCCGCTCGCTGTTCCTGGCGGGCAGCACGATGCTGAACTTCACGGCGCTCCAGTTCCTGCCGATCACGGTGACGACGACGATCATGTTCGCCGGGCCGATCGTGGTGACGCTGCTGGCGATCCCGATGCTGGGTGAGCGTGTCGGCATCCATCGCATCTCGGCGGTCTGCGTGGGCTTTCTCGGCGTGCTGGTCGTGATGCAGCCCTGGGGCGTCGCCTTCGAGCCGGCGATGTTCCTGTCGGTCGCCGCCCTGACGGTGGCGGCGCTCTACTTCATCATGACGCGGATGATCGCCGGGATCGAACGCAACGCCACCAGCCAGCTCTGGTCGTCGGGGCTGGCGACGCTCTGCCTCG
>JBCBPG010001013.1:0-1550 GCA_039820865.1 Pseudomonadota bacterium | reverse complement strand
GGTCTCGCGCTCTAGGCTGTTTTGTTTGCAGCATTTTCTTGTCGCCAGACTGAGTCAGTCTGGCTGGAAAATGCTCTAGGGCGTAGTCCAACCCGACGTGAGTGCAGGCGCCATGCCCACCCACGTCATGATAGGCTCAGGCGGATGAACATCCCGTTGCGTTCGCGCGTCCAGCAGCGTTCGCCGAACGGTAACGGGATCGTGGCAACGATGACGCGGGGGGGGCGAGACTGGGCGTTTCCGCTCGGTCGGAAACCGCTCCGCGCATCCTGCAGTCAGCGGCGGGGCCGGGATGCCCGGCCCCCGCCGGCGTCACTCGAGCACGGTGGGCCAGTTGCCGTCGGCCGCGGTGATGTGGCCGGGGATGTCCTTCTCCCAGCGCGACTGAACGCTCGCGTTGTAGTTGAGGTAGAGCTTGCCATCGACGATGGCCCAGGCGTCGGGGTCGGTCGAGGCGGTGTAGCCCTGGCTCACGGCCCAGGCGCAGTAGCCGCCATACTGGGGCGCATAGGCCTCGGGGTCGGCGGCGAACAGGTCGCGGTTCTCGGCCGAGGCGAAGCGCCATGTCGCGCCGTTCCAGTCGTAGGTATGGGACGAGGAGCCTTCGACGGGCCGCCCCTCGGTGAAGTAGGCGACCGGGTCGGTGCCATCGATCGCGGTGCCGAACAGCGTCTGGTAGACCGGCGCCTCCGAGGCGGCAGCGGGGGAAGGCATCGCGGCGGGCAGGGCGGCGATGGCCAGCGCAAGGGCGGCGGCGCGGAGGGGCGTCAGGATCATGGCGGTCTCCCTGGGTCAACAGTTGCACGGGGAGATGGGTACCGGACCGCGGCCCGGCGACCCGCTTCACGATGGCGTCATGACGCGTGAGGCCCGCATCGCGACGCCACCGGCGGCTCAGGCCGCCAGGGCGGGCCAGCGGTCGTGGGCGCGTGCGGCATTGCCCGGCACGTCGCGCAGCCAGCGCCGCTGCACCGCGTGGCTGTAGTTGAGATAGAGCTGTCCCTCGTGGATCGACCAGGCGGTTGGGTCGGTCGAGGCGAGTTTCCCGCGCGAGACGGCCCAGGCGCACCAGCCGTCGAACTGCGGCGCATAGGCCAGCGGGTCGGCGGCGAAGCGGTCGCGGTTGGCGGGCGAGGCGAAGTGCCAGGTGCTGCCGCGCCATTCGAGGCTGTGGCGCGCGCTGCCCTCGACCGGCGCGCCCTCGGTGAAATAGGCGACCGGGTCGGCACCGCGGATTGCGACGCCCCAGTCGGTGTAGACGCCGGGGCCGGCCAGCGCGCGGGTGCCGGCCAGGGTGGCCGCGGGCAGGGCGAGGCCCAGCGCGAGGACGCGGCGGCGGGTCGGGGTCTCAGTCATGGGGAACCTCCCTGGGCTACAGTTTCGGGAGGGTCGCTGCCGGAACGCGGCGGGAATGTGGCGGGAAGGTCGAGTCTCCCGAAGGGTTCAGGCCCGCTTTCCGGCCGCTCTCGGCGCCGTGCGCGGGGCGCCGCCCGGGCCTGACGGTGGCGTGATCCGGCGGGGCTTGAACCGGCCTTCAGGGGGTCCAGGCG
>JBCBPG010001012.1:0-1555 GCA_039820865.1 Pseudomonadota bacterium | reverse complement strand
CCTGAAAGAGGGAAGGAAACCATGTCTCGGATCAAGCTTCTGCAGCCGTCGCTCGCCCTGATGGGCAGTGTGCTCGGCCTCGCCCTTATCGCCGCCAGCCACGCCCCGGTCGAGGGCCGGACGGCGGCCCAGGGCAACCTCATCGCCGTCCAGGCGCTGAAGGACAAGTGCTACAACAAGGGGGCCGACGGCACGCGCGTGGAGGTGAAATGCCCGGACGTGATCGTCGCGAAGCCCAGCAGCTCGAGCAGCACGCGGCCCAGCACGGTCCAGCGCAACGCCACGCTCGCGGCCCAGGTGGCGCAGGCCAAGCGGCGCCCTGCCCGCGCCAGCGCGCTCAAGGGCCGGGTGCCGATCAGCAAGGGCACCTATAACTGCTACAACGAGAACCCGCCCAACAGCGGGCATTTCGACCGGGTGACCTGCCCGGACGAGATCGTGCTCGACACGAACACCTGAGGGCGCCATGGCGGCGCATCCTGGCGCGGGGCCTTGCGGGCCCGCGCCCCTGCGGTCAGGCTGCGGGCGCTTGATAGGCGCTTCCCCAGGATCGATTGATGACCGTCGACCCCGCCGATGACCGATCTGCATCCCGGCCCGGTCGGTGGTCGCTTGCCGGCAAGCGGGTGCTGGTGACGGGCTCGGGCCGGGGCGTCGGTCTCGCCATCGCCCGCGCCATGGCCGAGGCGGGCGCGCAGGTGATCCTGAACGGCCGCCGGGGGCCGCCGCTGGAGGCCGCGGCGACAGCGTTGCGCGTCGCGGGTCCAAAGGCGGAGACGGCGGCCTTCGATGTGAGCGACCCGGAGGCGGTGGCAGCCTTTGCGGATGGCGCGGGACCGATCGACGTACTTGTGAACAATGCCGGGCCGCGGGACCGCCGGGCGACGCCGGACCTGCCGCCAGAGGCGGTGCTGGAGCTCTTTCGGGCGCATGCGCTCTCGGCCTACGCGCTTACCCGGGCGCTGGCACCCGGCATGGCCGCGGCGCCGGGTGGCGGGGCGGTGGTGAACATCACGTCGATCGCCGGGCCGAGGGCGCGGCCGGGAGATGCGGGCTACACGGCGGCAAAAGGCGCCCTCGAAGCGCTCACGCGGTCGCACGCTGTCGAGTTCGGTGGCGCGGGCATTCGCGTGAACGCCGTGGCGCCGGGCTTCACGCTGACGGAGGCCAACGAAGCGCTGGCGCAGGACCCGGCGGTGACCGCCTTTCTGACCGAGCGGGCGGCGATCCCGCGCTGGGGACGGCCGGAAGAGGTGGCGGCGGCGGTGTTGTTTCTCGCGAGCCCCGCTGCAAGCTACATCACGGGCCAGGTGCTGGTGGTGGATGGCGGGCTGAGCGTGCGGATGTGAGCGCGATGGAGACGCTGGATTACGCGGATGTACCGGCCGCAGTGGGGCGACGGTTCGGGCCGGGACCCTGGCTTGTAGTGGACCAGGCGATGATCGACGCTTTCGCCGAGGCCACCGGGGACCGGCAGTGGATCCATGTGGACCGGGCGCGGGCGGCGCGCGAGATCGGCGGGACCATCGCGCATGGCTATCTCACGCTCGCGCTG
>JBCBPG010001011.1:0-1556 GCA_039820865.1 Pseudomonadota bacterium | reverse complement strand
CGCCGGGGGCGGCACGGGCGCTCCGCGCGACGACGTCCGGCGCGCGACCCTTGAGCTCGTTCACGACGCGGAGCGCCAGCTTGGGGCCGACGCCCGGGGCGCGGCGGATGCTTGCGGCGTCCTCGAGCGCGAGCGCGCGGCCGAGCGCGTCGGCGCCGAGCGTGCCGAGGATGGCGAGCGAGGCGCGGGCGCCAACGCCGGTGACCGAGGTGAGAAGGCGGTGCCATTCCCGCTCGGCGGGGCTGGCGAAACCGACGAGCTGGAGCAGATCCTCGCGCACGACGAGGTCGGTGTAGAGGACAGTGGCCGCCCCGGGGGCGAGGCGGGCCAGCGTCGGCGAGGCGCAGTGCACCTCGTAGCCGACGCCGCCCACGTCGATCAGCACGTGGTCCTCGCCCACGTAGTCGACCACGCCCGCGATGCGCCCGATCATGCCGCCGCCCCCGGGGCCGGGGTGCCTCTGACGCGTGGCGGCACGGCCGGGTCACCGCTCATGCGCGCGCCCCGGCCAGCGCCCGTGCCCGGCGCTGCGCGGCCCCCGCGCTCCAGGCGTGGCAGATGGCGACGGCCAGCGCATCGGCCGCATCCGGCCCGTCGATGGTCGCGCCCGGCAGCAGGTGGCGGATCATGTGGCCGACCTGGTCCTTCTGCGCGTGGCCGACGCCGACCACCGCCTTCTTCACCGCGTTCGGCGCGTACTCCGCCACCTCCAGCCCCGCCTGCGCCGGCGCCAGCAGCGCCATCGCCCGTGCCTGGCCAAGCTTGAGGGTCCCGGCCGCGTCCTTGTTGACGAAGGTATGCTCGACGGCGGCGACCTCCGGGCGCTGCGCCTCGATCACCGCCACCAGGCCCTCGTGCAGGCGGCAAAGCCGCTCGGCCAGCGTGCCCGTGCCCGATGTGCAACAGCCGTTGGCCACGTGGACGAGTCGCGTCCCCTCGAGCCGCACGACCCCCCAGCCGGTGCGCTGCAGCCCGGGGTCGAAGCCGATGACGCGCATCCGCCGTCCTTTCGCAACATTCAGCAAGGCGGCGCTAGCACGAATCGCGAACGCCGGAAAGCGCAGACGACCCCTGCGTCGCGAACAGGCAGCGCTGCGTCGCTTTTCAGCACTGAGCGAGAAGCGCCAGAAACGCAAGACAGTCATGCGGTTATGGCGATTGTCCACGTGGCCGGGATGCCACATTTGCTCAGCAGCCGGACAGCAGTCCGACCTGGAAACCCTGCATCGGAGATGTGCCATGACCGCCATTCGCCAGACTGCGGCGCCCTTCGGCGCCATCACCGTCCACCGCCTCGTCACCGCCGTCACCGACCTGCGCGAGGCGCTCGAGGCGCGCCTCAGCCGCCGGCGCACCGTGACCGCCCTGTCGCGCCTGACCGACCGCCAGCTCGAGGACATCGGCCTCTGCCGCGCGGATGTCGATCGCCTGGCCCATCGCGGCTACTGACGCCCGCCGACGCCTCGCGCCGGCCCGGGTGAGCGATCCGGGTGAACGATCCGGTTGAGCGATCCGGGCCGGCTCAGCCGCGGCGCATCAGGAGCGAGGTCCACTCG
>JBCBPG010001010.1:0-1562 GCA_039820865.1 Pseudomonadota bacterium | reverse complement strand
CTCTCGGGCCCCGGCATCGACGGCGCGCTCGAGGTGGTCGTGGGCGGGCTGCCCGACGGCTTCTGGCAGCAGCGCGCCCGCCTGATCCCCTACCCGATGGGCTTCGAGATCTTCCTGATCGACGGCAACCGGATCATGGGCCTGCCACGGTCCACGGCGGTGGAGGTGCTCTGATGGCCTATGTCGCGACACGGGGCGGAGAGCGGGCGATCGACCAGGCCGAACGGCTGTTCCGCGCCGAGATGGGCACGATCGACCAGGCGCGCATCGACCAGGTCAAGGCGACGCTGCCCTACCTGGTCGACCGGGTGATGGGCGAGGCGTCGCTCTATGACGAGGACCTCGCGGCGCTGGCGCTGGCCCAGACGGGCGGCGAGCTCTACGAGGCGGTCCTGCTGCTCAGGGCGTGGCGGACGACGCAGCCGCGCCTCGCGGTCGCCACGCCGGTCGAGCAGGACCGGCTGTTCACCCATCGCCGCATCTCGGCCGCGTTCAAGGACATCCCCGGCGGTCAGGTCCTGGGGCCGACGCTGGACTACGCGCACCGGATCCTCGCGACCGAGGTGCTGCAGGGCGAGACCTTCGCGCCGGCCCCGGTCGAGCCCGCCGGCAAGCCCGCGCCCGCCTTCCCGCCCCCGGTCAGCGCCTGGCTGGCCGCAAACGACCTCGTGGACCTGCCCGAACCGGACGCAACCGCGGGCAACGACATCCCCGACCTCACGCGCGAGCCGCTGCTGTTCCCCGCGAAACGCGCCCATACGCTGCAGAGCCTGGCGCGCGCCGAGACCGGCGGGGCGCTCGCGCTCGGCTATGCGGCGATGCGCGGCTATGGCTCGGCCCATCCGACGGTGAACGAGGTGCGTCTGGCCGAGGCCGAGATCGAGGTTACGCACCCCGACGGGCGCCGCTTCAGCGCAGGGCGCGTCAAGGTCAGCCAGGCCGAGGTCGTCGACAAGAAGGGCGAGAGGCTCTCGCTCGGCTTCGCGGCCACGATGGGCTGGAACGAGGTCAAGTGCATCGCCGCCGCGACGCTCGACCTCAACAAGGCCGGTGCGGCCAAGGGATCGGCGACCGAGGAGGAGTTCTTCCTCTACCACACCGAAGGGGTCGAGAGCTCGGGCTTCTGCATCCACTTCAAGCTGCCGCACTACGTCACCTTCCAGTCCGCCCTCGACGCGATGCGCGACGCGAAGGCGAAGAAGGCCGCGGCCGAGGCCGTCCCCGCGGTCAGCGAGCCCGCGGAATGAGCCTCGCGGCGCTCACGAAACCCTGGGAGGCCATGGCCTACGGCTTCCTCGACGCCTCGGCCAAGCGCGAGATCCGGCGCAAGATGCTCAAGGCCGTCGCGGTGCCCGGCTGCCAGATGCCCTATGCCAGCCGCGAGGTGCCGATGGCGCGCGGCTGGGGCACCGGCGGGCTGCAGGTGTCGTTGACGCTGTCGTCGGCGCCCTGGTCGATCACCTTCACCCGGGTCTCGGGGCGGACCAGCGTCAGCGACACCTGCAGCCCGCCCGTGCCCCAGCCGCGCGCCATCGGCACCTCGCGGCTGGCATAGGGCATCT
>JBCBPG010001009.1:0-1566 GCA_039820865.1 Pseudomonadota bacterium | reverse complement strand
TCTCACGCACGAGGACGTCCGCCGCCTGATCAAGGCCCGCGCACTCAAGTCGATGCCCGCGGTCTGGCAGGAGTGCGGCTGGAAGACCTCCTGCGGCTGTCATGTCTGCCGCCCCGCGCTCAACTACTACCTGCTGGCCGACTGGCCGCTCGAGTATCGCGACGACCCGCAGAGCCGCTTCGTCAACGAGCGCAACCACGCCAACATCCAGAAGGACGGCACCTTCTCGGTCGTCCCCCGCATGTGGGGCGGCATCACCAACCCGCGCGAACTGCGCGCCATCGCCGATGTTGCCGAACGCTTCGACGTGCCCACCGTCAAGGTCACCGGCGGCCAGCGCATCGATCTGCTGGGCGTGCGGAAGGAGCACCTGCCGGCGATCTGGGCCGAGCTCGGCAAGGCCGGCCTCGTCTCCGGCCACGCCTATGCCAAGGGCCTGCGCACCGTGAAGACCTGCGTCGGCACCGACCACTGCCGCTTCGGAACGCAGGACTCGACGGGCCTCGGCATCGCGATCGAGAAGCGCATGTGGGGCGCCTGGACGCCGCACAAGGTCAAGATGGCCGTCTCCGGCTGCCCCCGCAACTGCGCCGAGGCGACCTGCAAGGACGTCGGCGTCATCTGCGTCGACAGCGGGTTCGAGATCGGCGTCGCCGGCGCCGCGGGCATGGACGTCAAGGAGGTCGAGCGGCTGGCCAAGGCCGAGACCGAGGCCGAGACGATCGACCTCATCGTCGCCTTCGTCCAGCTCTACCGCGAGCACGCCAAGTACCTCGACCGCCCCTACAAATGGGTCGCCAAGGTCGGCATGGACTGGGTCCGCGCGCAGGTCGTCGACGACCTCGAGAACCGCGCCGCGCTGGTCGCCCGTTTCGACCTCTCCCAGTCGGTGTTCCAGAAGGATCCCTGGGCCGAGCGCGCCAACGACACCCAGGAACGCGCCTGGCGCCCCCTCGCCGATCTCACCATGGAGGCCGCGGAATGAGCTGGATCGACGTGGGCTCGCTGGCCGACATCCCCCCCCGCGGCGCCCGCGTCGTGCGCACGCGCGAGGGCTGCGTCGCCCTCTTCCGCACGGCTGCCGACGAGGTCTTCGCCATCGACGACCGCTGCCCGCACAAGGGCGGGCCGCTCAGCGAGGGCATCGTCCACGGCCGCGCCGTCACCTGCCCTCTCCACAACTGGGTGATCTCGCTCGAGACGGGGCTGGCGCAGGGGGCGGACAGGGGCGCGGTCGCCACCTTCGCCGCCCGGGTCGAGGACGGGCGCGTCCTGCTCGACCCCGCCCGCCTCGACGCCCGCCCCCTCGCCGCGGAGTGACGGCCGTGCCGTCCCCCAGGACCGAGACAGGGCACCCGGACCCGGCCTCCCCCCCGGCCCCCCTCCGGGACGGAGGGGGGAGCGCCAACGGCGAGGACAGCGTCTCCGACCCGGGCGCCGGTCCTGCCGCGGGCGCCCCCCCCTCCGCTTCGGAGGGGGGCCGGGGGGGAGGCCGGGTCCGGGTGCCCTTTCTCGGTCCTGGGGGACGGCACGGCCGTCACTCCGCGGCGAGGGGGCGGGCGTCGA
>JBCBPG010001008.1:0-1568 GCA_039820865.1 Pseudomonadota bacterium | reverse complement strand
TAAGCGATGGTTTAATCGGGGCGGTCATGGTGGAGCTCATCTCCCAGCCGATCGGCACAGTGCGTCAGGTCGGCTCCCACCGGGATGGCTGGCCCGGCGCCAGGGCGCCGGGCCGCTTGGTCAGAGGGTGTGGTCCCAGCGGCTGGGGGTGAAGGCGTAGCCTTCGCCGTGTTTCTCGACGTGGCCCATGCTGGGGAAGTCGACATGGCTGCCGGCGATCTCCAGGCGGTCGGTGGCGACCTGGTCGAGCAGGCGCGCGCGGGTCGCGGCGGCCAGCGGCTGGTCGACGTCGAAGGGGATCGTCAGCGACGGCAGCGCGAACTGCACCGGGCCGATATGGACGATGTCGCCCCAGACCAGCAGCGCGCGATCGCCCGAGGAGAGCATCAGCCCCGTGTGGCCCGGCGTGTGGCCCGGCAGGTGCATCGCGGTGACGCCGGGCGCGATCTCGGCGCCGTCCTCGACCAGCGTGGTGCGCGCCGCATAGGGTGCCATCGCGCCGCGGGCCATGGCGACGAAGGCCTGCGTCTGCTCGTCGGCGCCGGCGAAGTTGGCGTCGTCGCTCCAGAACGCCTGCTCGGCCGCGTGCATCACCAGATCGGCGTTCGGAAAGGCGGCGGCGCCGTCGGCCGCGAAGGCGCCGACATGGTCGGGATGGGCATGGGTGGTGAAGAGGGTGTCGATGCTGTCGGCCCCGACCCCCGCGGCGGCGAGCGCGCCCATGAGCTGGCCGGCCGTCGGCCCGAAGGCCGCCGCCGCGCCGCCGTCGACCAGGATCCGCCGGCCGCCGGTCTCGATGACATAGGCGTTGACCGAGGTCGCCACTGCGGGGCCCGCGATGAAGGCCTCGCCGAGGAGGCGGGCATTGGTCTCGGCATCCGCGCCGGTCAGCATGGCGGGGTCGAGGTCGAGATAACCGTCCAGCAGCGCCGTGACGACGATCTCGCCGACGCCGCGGCGATAGACGCCGGCAACCTGGGTCGCGGCGCCGGCCTGGCCCGTGGCCACGAGCGTGAGGGTGGCACCGGCACCGGCGAGGACGGCGCGACGGGTGTGATCGGGATGATCGGTCATGGGGACTCCGCTTCTGAGGGTACGCGCGAGTGTAGTGCCTGTGCGCGACAGCGTCCTCACACCGTCGTGACGGTCATCGAAGGGTCCGCGCCCGCTGTCGCCCGGCGGGAAATCGCGCTATCAGGCACGCGGTTTCAGGCGGGCTGTCTGCGGGCGGTCCGCGGGCGGTCTGCGGGCGGGAGGCGGCGATGGCATCGAGAGGCGGGCTGGGCGATATCGGGATCCGATGCGCGGCGGGCGTGGCGCTGGTGCTGGCGACGATCAACCCGTCGGGCTGGTCCTATGTGCACTGGGTGGCGGGGGGGCTGGATACCGAGCTGCCGCCGAAGCTGCTGGTGGGCGCGACGCTGGCGATCCTCTACGTGATCTTCGTGCGGGCGACGCTGCGCTCGATCGGGGTGGCGGGGATCGCGCTGATGGCGGTCTTCGTCGCGGCGCTGATGTGGACGCTGGTCTACTACGGCATCGTCAACCTGACCGCGGGCGACCGGGGG
>JBCBPG010001007.1:0-1571 GCA_039820865.1 Pseudomonadota bacterium | reverse complement strand
CGGGTCGCGCGGGAGAGAGAGGCCCTCTGCGCGGCCCTCGTCGGGCTCGCTCCCGCCCAGGGCCGGACGGGCTCGCCCCCACCCACGACAGGTTGGCGCCGACTCACTGAAGCGACTGCTAACCACGATCTCCGCCGTTGCGCTGGCGTGCCCGGCAGCGTTCGGAGAATGGTCACCACCCTGGGCCTAAGCTGACGCGGGTGGGGGCGCGCACCACCGGCCGCAAGCCATGCCGCCGGTGGGCCGCCGGTGGGCCCGCCAGTGGCTAGTCGACGAGGCCGAGCTGGCGGGCGATGCTGGTGCTGTCGTAGTAGTCGCGGCCCTCGACCACCATCCCGTCCGCCACCCGCATGACCGAGCAGTAGCGCACCTCCATGCGCCGCCCGCTCGGCGCAAAGGTGCCGAGGCTCGACTGCAGCGGGCCGGTCTGGGTGCCGCGATTGACGAACTCGACCACCGCCCAGTCGCCATCGACGATCACGCGCGTCACCTTCACCTCGCCGTCCGGGAAGGCCGCGCGCCAGCGCCCATAGTCCTGGCGATAGCCGTCCGGCCCCGTCTGCGGCTCGCTGCGCGCCACGTCCTCGAACCGGCAGTCCGGCGCGATCACGGCCGCCCCCCGCTCCGGGTCGCGCAGGTCCCAGCTCTCGTGGAACTGCCGGACAATCCGCTCGGTCTCGCGCATGATGGGCCTCCGCCGCCTCGTTCACGGACGGCGCTAGCACGACCCGCTTGCCGCGGCGAGCGCCCGACGCCGCCTCGCCAGCGGCATCCGGCCCCGCGGCCGCCGCGCCGCGCGACCGGTCGTCGCTGTCCCGGCGCCTGCACCGGGCGCCTTGATCCACGTCAAACCGCAGGGCGCCGGGCTCTGGCACCGTCAGTGGCATAGGCGAACGCAACCGCGCGGGGTCATGACATGGAACTGTCGGTGCCTGCCCTAGGCGAGGGGCCCACAACGTCGCCTGCCACAGGCCGGGCTGACGCCACAGAACCCACCAACGACGCCGGTCCGGACGAGGGCGCGCCGATCCCGGGCGACACGCTGTCGGCCATCGCCGGCCTGGTGATCGCGCGCGTCGTGGCAGCCAATCGCACGGGCAGCACCGTCCGCCGGTAGACGCCCGAAGCGGACCCGAAGCGGCCCCGGGGCGGCCCCCTGCAGCGCGCCTCCGGCCGGCGCGCGCCGGCTCTACTCCGCCGCGGCGGGGGTGCGGGTCTCGCGGATCAGGTCGAGGACCTCGCGGGCGGCCTCGGGGATGTTGGTGCCGGGGCCGAAGATCGCCTTGACGCCGTTCGAGCGCAGGTAGTCGTAGTCGTCGACCGGGATCACGCCGCCGCAGACGACGATGATGTCCTCGGCCCCCTGGGCGGCCAGCGCCTCGACCAGCTTGGGCGCCAGCGTGCGGTGCCCGGCCGCCTGGGACGACACGCCGACCACGTGCACATCGTTGTCGATCGCGTCCAGCGCCGCCTCCTCGGGCGTCTGGAAGAGCGGCCCCATGTCGACGTCGAAGCCGATGTCGGCGAAGGCCGTCGCGATCACCTTGGCGCCGCGGTCGTGACCGTCCTGG
>JBCBPG010001006.1:0-1573 GCA_039820865.1 Pseudomonadota bacterium | reverse complement strand
GTGACCGACCCGGCCGTCGCCGGCACCAGCCCCATCAGCGTCTTCAGCAGCGTCGTCTTGCCCATGCCGTTATGGCCGAGCACGCCCAGGATCTCGCCGTCGCCGATCGCGAAATCGATCCCGTGCAGCACCGGCACCCGGCCATAGCCCGAGCGCAGGCCCCTGACCTCGAGCAGCGGCGCCGCGCCCGTCTCCTCGACCGCGCTCAATGCTTGTGCCCCAGATAGACGTCGCGGACCGTGGGATCGGCCGAGACCTCGTCCATCGTGCCCTCCATCAGCACCCGGCCGCGGTGGAACACGGTCACGCGCCCCGCGATGGCGCGGATGAAGTTCATGTCGTGCTCGACCACGATCATCGCGGCGGACCGGTTGAGCTCGCGGATGATCTCGGCGGTGAAGACGGTCTCCTCGTCGGTCATGCCGGCGGCGGGCTCGTCCAGCAGCACCAGCCAGGGCTCGGCCGCCATCACCATCGCCAGCTCGACCCACTGCCGCTGGCCATGCGCCAGCCCGCCCACCCGCTGGCGCCGGATCTCGCCGAGGCGCAGCCGCTCCAGCGTGTCGGCCACCAGGCCCACGGTGCGCTCGGCGCCGTGGAAGCGCCGGCAGGCCAGGCGCACGTTCTCCTCGACGCTCAGCCCGTCGAAGACGTTCGGCACCTGCGTCTTGATGCCGACGCCCAGCCCCGCGATCTCGTGGCTCTCGGCGCCCGTGACGTCGAGGTCGCGGATCGTGACCGTGCCCTCCGTAGGCGTCAGCTGGCCCGTCAGGCACTTGAAGAAGGTCGACTTGCCGGCGCCGTTCGGCCCGATCAGGCAGCGCAGCTCGCCCGCCTCCAGGCGGAAGTCCACGTCCTCGTTCGCGACCACGCCGCCGAAGCGCATCGTCAGCCCCCGGGTCTCGACCACCGTCTCGGCGCGCCTGCGGGCCATCACGTCACTCCGCCGCCGGCCGGGCCGGTGCCTGCGCGGGCGGCGCGACCACGCGGCGCCGCCGCCCCGCCTCGCGCGCCTGGCGCGCGAGGCTCGGCTTGCGCCTGCGTCCCGCCAGATCCATCACCGCCGGCACGACACCGCGGGGCAGCAGCAGGACGAAGAGGATCAGCACCAGCCCCAGCACCACGTTGGTCGAGAGCCACGCCTGCGTGCCCAGCCATCCCGTCAGCCAGTAGATGCCGAAGGCCGCCAGCACCGGGCCGATCAGCGTGCCGCGCCCGCCCACGATCACCCAGATGATCGCCTGCGCCGCATAGCCCAGGTTGAAGAGATCCGGCGTCACCCGGCCCACGCCATTCGCCATCAGCACGCCCGCCAGCCCCGCGATGCCGCCGCCGATCGCGAACAGCCCCAGCTTGTAGCGCCGCGCGTCGTAGCCGAGCAGCTCGGCCCGCGTCTCGTTCTCGCGGATCGCCACGCAGACCCGGCCGAACTGGCTCCGCGTCAGCGCCACGCAGCCGAAGTAGCTGAGGATCAGCGCCCCCATCGCGACATAGAAGACGTGGTGCGGGAACAGCATCATCCCCGGATCCCAGGGCACCGTCAGCGGCGGCGCGGACGTGCAGTTGAAGACGC
>JBCBPG010001005.1:0-1574 GCA_039820865.1 Pseudomonadota bacterium | reverse complement strand
TATCCGATGCAGCGTGGCGGCGGGTCGGTTGTGTGGCCAGCGGTGGCGGAGGATCGAGGATGGCAGGTTGTTCATGGGCCCTCGGCGCTTTGACGCCAGAGTGTGGGGACGCGCAGGCAGTGCTCCGCTTCGTCGCTTGGGGCATGACCCGCCGGGGTGACCGTACAAACGACAGGCTGATCGACCGGGGACGGCGCGGGCGTGCCGGCCAGCAATGCCGGCCGAAGGCTGCGCGCGGGGTTCGGGGGAGGGCGGGTCACTTGGCTGCTCTTGCGGCGGCGGCGCTTGCGCTGATGACGCCGGTAGCCTCGGCGACGGAACCCGATCGGCCCCGCATCGGTCTGGTCCTAGGCGGGGGCGGTGCTGCCGGCGTCGCCCATGTTGGTGTCGTCCAGGCGCTCGAGGACCTTGGGATCAGGCCCGACGTGATCGCGGGCACGAGCATGGGGGCCATCGTGGGCGGCCTCTACGCGGCGGGGTTCACGCCCGAAGAGCTCAAGGATGCCGTGACGACGATCGACTGGGGCGGCATCTTCAACGACAGTTCCGACCGGCAGCTTCTGCATCCGCTGCGGCGGGACAGCCGTACCGATCCGTTCTCCGTGCAGACGGATCTTCCTGTTGGCGTGGGTGCTGGCGGCATTCAGGTCGATGCCGGCCTGATCGACGCGGTGAAGCTGAACCTGACCCTTCGGCGGCTCTTCGCGCGGGCGCAGGGGGTATCGGACTTCGATGACCTGCCGATACCCTTTCGCGCCATCGCGACCGACATTGTGAGCGGGGAGGCGGTGGTGCTCGGCGAGGGCGATCTGACGTCCGCCGTGCGGGCCTCGATGTCCATCCCCGCATTGTTCCCGCCCGTCGAGATCGAGGGGCGCCTGCTTGTGGACGGCGGCGTCGTGAACAATCTGCCGGTCGATGTCGCGCGGGCGATGGGTGCGGACATTCTCATCGTCTCCGAGATCCCTGGCGCCGACGTGACCCCTGGCGACCTGCGGTCGTTCACCGCTGTCCTCGCCCAGACGATGTCCGTCATGATCGGTGCGAACTCGCGACTGCAGGTGGCGAGCCTTGGCGAGAACGATGTGCTGCTCGTTCCGGACGTGCAGGCGGTCGGCATGCTCGCCTTCGAGCAGGCTCCCTCCACCGTGTCGGCCGGGCGGGAGGAGGTGGCCCGGCAGGAGGCAGCATTGCGCGCCATCGTCACCGAGCGCGCTCCGCTTGTCGCCCGTCCTGCGGAGACCAACCCGCTTCAGGCCGAGCTCCGCTACGACCGGCTGGAGCTGGACTACGACGGCCGGCTCGATCCCCGCGTGATACGGGCCCGCCTCGACCTGCCGGAGAGCGGTAGCGTGACGATCGGCGCGTTGGAGACTGCGCTCAGGCGTGTCTACGGGCTCGGCTCACTCGATGGCGTGAGCTACAGCATGGAGCCCCGGGACGGCGAGGATGTGCTTGTGGTGCAGGCAAAGCCCGTCGTCGCCGGGCGGTTTCAGCCTCGGATCGGGCTGGGCCTGACAAACGTGTTCGGCGGCGATGGCGACTTCAACCTCGCCCTCGGCTTCGACGTCAAC
>JBCBPG010001004.1:0-1575 GCA_039820865.1 Pseudomonadota bacterium | reverse complement strand
GCTCACCTGGGACCGGCTGCGCGAGAGCGTCTATCTCACGATGAAGACGTCGGCGATGGTCTGCTGGATGTTCGTGGGCTCCTGGACCTTCGCCTCGGTGTTCTCGTACCTCGGCGGCGAGGGGCTGATCGAGGAGTTCGTGCTCTCGCTCGACATGACGCCGCTGCAGTTCCTGATCATGGCACAGGTGATCATCTTCCTGCTCGGCTGGCCGCTCGAGTGGTCGGAGATCATCATCATCTTCGTGCCGATCTTCCTGCCGCTGCTGCCGTTCTTCGACATCGATCCGCTGTTTTTCGGGATCCTGATCGCGCTGAACCTGCAGACCTCGTTCCTGACACCACCGATGGCGATGGCGGCCTACTACCTCAAGGGCGTGGCGCCACCGGGGGTCGAGCTCACACAGATCTTCAAGGGCGTGATGCCGTTCCTGGTGCTGATCCTGATCGCCATGATCGCGGTCTACAACTTCCCGGGCATCTATCTCTGGCTGCCGAGCGTCATCTACGGATGACGGATGGCCCCAGGCACGACCCGGCGGACCTGACCGCGACCGAGGCGCTGGCCGCGATGGCGGCCGGCAGGCTCACCGCGGCGGACCTCGTCGAGGCCTGCCTCGCCCGCATCGCCGCGCGCGAGCCCGAGATCCAGGCCTTCACCCATGTCGATGCCGAGGGCGCGCGCCGTGCCGCCGCCGGCCTCGACCGCCACCGCCGCGCGGGCCTGCCCGTGGGCCCGCTCCACGGCCTGCCCGTGGGCGTCAAGGACATCATCGATGTCGAGGGCATGCCGTGCGAGCGGGGCACGCCACTCGAGGCCGGGCACCGCGCCCGGGCCGACGCCTCGGTCGTCCGCCGCCTCCGCGCCGCCGGCGCCATCGTGATCGGCAAGACGGTGACGACCGAGCTTGCCGCCTACCCGCCGTCGAAGACCCGCAATCCGCACGATGTGACGCGCACGCCCGGCGGCTCGTCGTCGGGCTCGGCCGCCGCCGTCGCCGCGGGCATGATCCCGCTTGCCATCGGCACCCAGACCAACGGCTCGGTCGTGCGCCCGGCCTCCTTCTGCGGCACCGTCGGCTTCAAGCCCAGCTACGGCGCCATCGCCCGCAGCGGCGTCATGCCCTTCGCGCCGGCGACGGACACGGTGGGCCTCCTCGCCCGCAGCGTCGAGGACGTGGCACTGCTCGAGCACCTGACGGGCCCCGACGGCCAGGATCCTGACGCCCTGCCCCACATCCTGCCGCTCGCGGCCACGGCGATGGCCGAGCCGCCGCTGACCCCCGTGCTGGGCTTCTTCGAGGGTCCCGCCTGGGGCGAGGCCGAGCCCTGGCTGGCCGAGGCATTCAACGAGCTGCTGGCCGCCGTGCCCGGCACCGTGCACATCGCGACCCCCTCGGCGCTGGCCGCCACCGCCGTCACGCTCCGCGCGCTGATGACGGCCGAGGGCGCGCATCACCTCGGCCACTACCTCGACCGCGACCGCGCACAGGTGCATCCGATCCTGGCCGAGATGTTCGACGAGGGCCGCCAGCTCCCGGCCACCGACTACCTGACCGCCCGCGCCGCCCAGCCG
>JBCBPG010001003.1:0-1577 GCA_039820865.1 Pseudomonadota bacterium | reverse complement strand
GGTGCCCGGCCGTATCGCGGGCACCGCCGCCTGCTCGAGGCGATGGCGCAGCCGGCCGAGTTCGCCGGTCTGCGGGCGTTCCACCTCTGGCACCCGGTGGCGGAGGGCGGCGACTGGCGGCGCCTGGGCGACCGGTCCGGGCAGGGGCTCGACACGGCTCTCGCACGCTATCTCGGCGACCGCTCACGGCTGCTCGACGCCGACCACCTCGACCGCGGAAAGCGGGCGCTCTGCCTCTGCCGGGACGCCGAGGACCGGGGCTTCTTCCTCCCCTTCCGCCTGCTCGACTACGCGCTCACCGCCGTCACGCCGGCGGATGCCGACCGGATCGCGGCGCACGAGACCTCGATCAGGGCGGGCGAGGTCGATGCGCTCCTCGCCGTCGCGCCGCCCGCGGGAGAGGCAGCGGCCTTCGGCGCGCTCCTCGACGCGGCGCGCCGGACTGATGTCGAAGTGGTTGTGGTCGAGCCGGGCCCGGTGCCGGGCTCGGTCCGCTACGTCTCGGAAGGCGACGGGAAACCCGACGACCCGGGGGGCGAAGCGCTTCGCACGGCCCGCTTCTCCGACGAGGAGCTGCAGCGGGCCGCGCTGTCCCTGGCTGACGCCGCCGCCCGATCGCAGGGCGACGCCACCCCCGAGGCCGGGAACCCCACGGAGGCCACGCCGCCCCTGCCCGCCGACGACCTCCGCCTTCGCGCCTGGCATCTGCGCCGGTCCTCGTTCTTCGTGGCGGATGACGCGTCGGACGCGGCCTCCGCCGCCGGGTCGTTACGCGCCAGGAACGTTGCCGTCACGCGGCTCCGCTGGAAGCATCACGACCTGCGGCTGGGGCGGCAGCGCGAGGAGACGACGTTCTCCGCCCGGAGCTATGGTCGCGCACGTCTCGGCATTGCGGAGGATGGGGCCCGGCGCGACGGCATCGGGATGGCGCTGGAACGCCTGATCGTCCGGAGCTTCTGGAGCAGGCGCCAGTACCGGAAATACCTCGCCGACCGTCGGGCCTTTTTCGAGGGAGGGTCTGACAGCCTGTTCAGCCGGCTCTGCACCCTCTACGTCCGGCGCTTCTGACGCGGGACGGATGATCGCCTGCCGCGGGAGCCCACGGCAGGCACTGCAGGACAGCGCGCCCCTCAGAGGAACGCGATGTCGTCCACGAGCACGTCGACATCGGCGATGCCGCGCACCTCGAGCACGTCCGAGGCGTTGAACGCGAACACCGCTGCGCCGCCGACGATCTCGGCGAAGTCGTCCACGACCTGCTGCGCCGTCCGGTTGCCGACCAGGGCCCGGTCGATGGCCAGCGTGTCGATGTTGTTCTCGAAGTCGAAGATCGTGTCGCGGTCGTTGCCCAGCACGAAGTCGAAGCGGTCCGCCCCGCCGCCGCCAAAGACCCGGTCGTCGCCCGATCCGGCGTTGATCCGGTCGGCGCCGAGCTCGCCGCCCAGGGCATCGTCGCCGCTGCCGCCCTGGAGCGTGTCGTTACCCCGCCCGCCGCGGAGGGTGTTCGCCCCGGCATCGCCGCTCAGCCGGTCGGCCCGGTTCGAGCCGCTGACGTTCTCGATCGAGAAGAACTGGTC
>JBCBPG010001002.1:0-1583 GCA_039820865.1 Pseudomonadota bacterium | reverse complement strand
TCCTTCAGATGCGCCGCGCCGCGATCGAGCGTAATGCTTTCGATACCGCGATGCCCCTCAAGCATGATCGTGCCGCCCGGGGTCTCGTAAATGCCGCGCGACTTCATGCCGACATAGCGGCCCTCGACCAGGTCGAGCCGGCCGATGCCATGGGCGCCGCCGATCTCGTTCAGCCGGGTGAGGATCGCCGCGGGCGAGAGCCGTTCGCCGTCGATGGCGACGGGATCGCCCTTCTCGAAGGCGATCTCGATGATCCGGGGCGTGTCGGGCGCCTGCTCGGGATCGGTGGTGCGCTGGTAGACGTCGGCCGGCGCGGGCACGCTCGGGTCCTCCAGCACCTTGCCCTCGGACGAGGTGTGCAGGAGGTTCGCGTCGACCGAGAACGGCGCCTCGCCGCGCTTGTCGGTCGGCACCTCGACCTGGTGCTCCTCGGCCCACTGGATGAGGCGGGTGCGGCTGGTCAGGTCCCATTCCCGCCAGGGGGCGATCACCTTGATGTCCGGGTCCAGCGCCGCGGCGGCCAGTTCGAAGCGCACCTGGTCGTTGCCCTTGCCCGTCGCGCCATGGGCGATGGCATCGGCGCCCGTCTCGCGCGCGATCTCGACCAGGCGCTTGGCGATCAGCGGACGCGCGATCGAGGTGCCGAGCAGGTAGAGCCCCTCGTAGACCGCGTTCGCCCGGAACATCGGCATGACGAAGTCGGCGACGAATTCCTCGCGCAGGTCCTCGACATAGATGTCGGCCGCGCCCATCGCCTCGGCCCGGCGGCGTGCCGGGCCAAGCTCCTCGCCCTGGCCGAGATCGGCGGTGAAGGTGACGACCTCGCAGCCCTTCTCCACCTTCAGCCACTTGAGGATGATGGTGGTATCGAGACCGCCTGAGTAGGCGAGGACGACTTTCTTCGGCGCGCTCATCGGGGCTCTCCGTCGCGGGTGGGGCTGCGGCGGCATAGGGCGCCCCGCCCATCGGAGCAAGGGGCCGGGCGAGGAGCGGGCGTCGCCTCCGGCCGAGGGCGGTGCTAGCCTGCCGTCACCGCGACAAGGGAGGACGCCATGGCGAAGATCGAGGGACACTGCCTCTGTGGACAGGTGCGCTACCGCGCCGATGCCGAGCCTGCGATGGTCGTGAACTGCTACTGCGAGGCCTGCCGGCGCAACACGGGCGGCACGCATTCCTACAACATCGCGATGCCCGCAGGCTCGGTGACGATCGAGGGCGCGAGCCTGAGGACCTATCTCGACCGCTCGGGTGCCAGCGGGCAGGCCTTCGAGCGGCTGTTCTGCGGCGACTGCGGCTCGCCGATCATGGGGCGCGGCCCGGCCTATGAGGGGCTGGAGTTCCTCAAGGCCGGCACGCTGGACGATGCCGGCGGGGCAGAGCCGGCGGCGCATATCTGGTGCGAAGAGAAGCTCTCCTGGATCGCGCTGCCCAAGGGCGCTACCGCCGTCCCGCGCAACCTCTGAAACGGGTCGGGTCCGGGCGTTCCCTGCGCATTCCCGCTCCCTCCCGCGTCAGGATAGGCGCAGAGGTGTGACCATTTTCCGAACGCTGCGCGGTGCCTCCGCGCAACGCGGCGACGGGAG
>JBCBPG010001001.1:0-1590 GCA_039820865.1 Pseudomonadota bacterium | reverse complement strand
GGCATGACGGCCTCGGACTACACGATGCAGTTCCTGGCCGACATCCTGGGCGCGCCCGTCGACCGGCCCAGGGTCGCCGAGACGACGGCGCTGGGCGCGGCCTGGCTGGCGGGCAGCCGGGCGGGGCTCTATCCCGGGATGGCCGAGTTCGCAGCCACCTGGGCGCTGGACCGCCGGTTCGAGCCCGCGATGGCCGCCGGTCCCCGCGAGACCGCCTATGCCGGCTGGCGCGACGCCGTCGGGCGCACCCTGACCCGCCGCTGACCGGCTGTGCCGGCGGCAGGCGGCGCCGGGGATGGCAGCGCTGTTGGGGAAGGCATGACGACCGAGGCGACGACGCCACCTGCAGGACCGGCGGGCGCCGGGCGACCCCCGGGGCTCGACCCCGCCATCGCCTGGGTGCCTTCGCCCAGTCACGGCCCGCGCCGTGGCGTCGCGCGGCCGGACATGGTGGTCATCCACTATACCGCGATGGCGGATGCCGCCGCCGCGATCGAGCGCCTCTGCGACCCCTTGGCCGAGGTCAGCGCGCACTATGTCATCGCCCGCGACGGCAGCGTGACCGCGCTGGTGGCCGAGGACCGGCGGGCCTGGCATGCGGGCGTCGCCTCCTGGGCGGGCGAGACGGACGTGAACTCGCGCTCGATCGGGATCGAACTCGACAATCCCGGGCTCGACGGCGACACGCCCGTGCCCTTCGCCGCGGCGCAGATGGCGGCGCTCGAACGCCTGCTCGCCGCCATCCTGGCCCGCCACGCCATCCCGCCGGCCCGCGTCGTCGGCCATGCCTGCGTGGCGCCGGGGCGCAAGGCCGATCCCGGTCCGGCCTTCGACTGGCGTCGCCTGGCGCGATCGGGCCTCGCGGTATGGCTCGATCCGGGAGCGGCGGCGCGCGGCGTCGGGCCCGCGGCGCCCGCCGCGCGCTTCCGCGGCGCCGCGCTTGGTCTTGGCCTGGGGCTGGAAGCGACGGGCCCATGGGACGCGTCGGCGGGCGCGGCCTGGTCGGCGCTCGCGGCGCGCTTTCTGCCGGCGCACTGGCGCAGTGCCCGTCCGAGTGAGGGCGCCACCGCCCATCTGGAGCGCCTCGCGACGGCCTATCCTGCCGTGCGGTGAGGGTCGTCAGGCCGCGCCGCGACGGGTAGCCGGCGATGCCGGCGCATGACCTCTGCATGATCTCTTCGGGGCAGCGGGTGGGCGATGCGAGGTCCCGCGAGGGGCCGAGCGGGGGCGCCCGCTGCCCGCGCCGGGCATGCGCTGCGGCTTGACCTCGCCGGCGGCTCGGCGCATCTGGCGGCTGCGGGTGGCGGGATGGCCGCGCCGGGGGCGACCCCGGTGAGGAAAGTCCGGGCTCCACGGGGCGACGGTGCCGGGTAACGCCCGGCAGGGGTGGCGACACCTCTCGGGACAGCGCCACAGAGAACAGACCGCCCTTCTCCGGAAGGGCAAGGGTGAAACGGTGGGGTAAGAGCCCACCGCGCCGGCGGCAACGCCGGTGGCATGGCAAGCCCCACCGGGAGCAAGGTCGAGAAGGGACGGCACGCGCGTGTCGCAGGGGTGCCCCGCCCCGCCGTCCGGGTTGACCGCAGGAGG
>JBCBPG010001000.1:0-1592 GCA_039820865.1 Pseudomonadota bacterium | reverse complement strand
GTCGCCTTCGCCGCGACCGCGGGCGCGATGATGATCCTCGAGCTGACTCGCCGGGTCGCGGGGCTTGCGCTGGTGGTGATCACCGGCGTCTTCCTCGCCTACACCTTCACCGCCCATCTGCTGCCCGGCATCCTGGCCGTGCAGAACCCGTACACCTGGCAGCGCTTCTTCGGCCACGTCTACTCGGATGCCGGCATCCTGGGGCCCACGACGGCGGTGTCGTCGACCTACATCATCCTGTTCATCATCTTCGCGGCGTTCCTGCAGGCCTCGAAGGTCGGCGACTACTTCGTGAACTTCGCCTTCGCCGCCGCAGGACGGGCGCGGGGCGGGCCGGCCAAGGTGGCGATCTTCGCCTCGGGCCTCATGGGGATGATCAACGGCACCTCGGCCGGCAACGTCGTCGCCACCGGGTCGCTGACCATCCCGCTGATGAAGAAGGTCGGCTATCGCCGGCAGACCGCCGGCGCGGTCGAGGCCGCCGCCTCGACCGGCGGGCAGATCATGCCCCCGATCATGGGCGCCGGCGCCTTCATCATGGCCGAGATCACGGGCATCCCCTACCAGGACATCGCGATCGCGGCGATCATCCCGGCGGTGCTCTACTTCGTCTCGGTCTACTTCATGGTCGACTTCGAGGCCGCCAAGCTGGGCATGCGCGGCATGCGCGAGGACGAGCTGCCGCGCCTCGCCAGCATGGCCCGCCAGGTCTACCTGTTCCTGCCGATCATCATCCTGATCGCCGCGCTCTTCCTCGGCTACTCGGTCATCCGGGCGGGCACGCTGGCGACGGTCGCGGCGGCGGTGGTGAGCTGGCTCACGCCCTATCGGATGGGCCTGGGCGCGGTGGTCAAGGCGTTCGAGCTGGCGGGCGTGATGTCGATCCAGATCATCGCCGTCTGCGCCTGCGCCGGCATCATCGTGGGCGTGATCAGCCTGACGGGCGTGGGGGCGCGCTTCTCCTCGGTGCTGCTCGACCTCGCGGCGACCTCGCAGCTGCTCGCACTGTTCTTCGCCATGTGCATCGCCATCCTGCTCGGCATGGGGATGCCGACGACGGCCGCCTATGCCGTGGCGGCCTCGGTCGTCGCGCCGGGGCTGGTGCAGCTCGGCATTCCGACGCTGACGGCGCATTTCTTCGTCTTCTACTTCGCCGTCCTGTCCGCGATCACACCGCCCGTGGCGCTGGCCAGCTATGCCGCCGCCGGCATCTCGGGCGCCAACCCGATGGAGACCAGCGTCACCAGCTTCAAGATCGGCATCGCCGCCTTCATCGTGCCGTTCATGTTCTTCTACAACGGCGCTCTGCTCATGGACGGCAGCTGGTTCGACGTGGCCCGCGCGGGGCTGACCGCCGTGATCGGGGTCTTCCTGCTGGCGGGCGGCGTTCAGGGCTGGTTCATGGGCGCACGCTCGGCCTGGGTCATCCGCCTCGGTCTGATCGCCGCGGCGCTCTTCATGATCGAGGGCGGACTCCTGACCGACGCCATCGGGGTCGGGACGGCCGTGGCCCTCTACCTGGTGCAGAAGACCATCCACCCTGATCCGGACGCGACCGTCGTCGTCCGCGGCGCCGACTAGCCGCGGACCGG
>JBCBPG010000999.1:0-1593 GCA_039820865.1 Pseudomonadota bacterium | reverse complement strand
GTCGCGAGATCGAGCATGACCGACCAGCCGCAGAAGCGCGCCTTCATCAAGTCCTACGGCTGCCAGATGAACGTCTATGACAGCGAGCGGATGGCCGCGCAGCTCGCCGCCGACGGCTACGCGATCGCCGAGGCACCCGACGACGCCGATCTCGTCGTCCTCAACACCTGCCACATCCGCGAGAAGGCCGCCGAGAAGGTCTATTCCGAGCTCGGCCGTCTCAAGCCCCTGCGCGAGGCGCGCGAGGCCGAGGGCCGCCGCCTCACCCTTGCCGTCGCCGGCTGCGTCGCCCAGGCCGAGGGCGCCGAGATCGTGCGCCGCCAGCCCGCGGTCGACGTCGTCGTGGGCCCGCAGGCCTATCACCGCCTGCCCGCCCTCGTCGCCCGTGCCGAGGCCGCGGGCCAGGCCGCCGTCGACACCGAGTTCCCCGAGGAGGACAAGTTCGACCACCTCGCGCCCACGCGCGCGACCCGCGCCCCCGCCGCGTTCCTGACCGTGCAGGAGGGCTGCGACAAGTTCTGCGCCTTCTGCGTCGTCCCCTATACCCGCGGCGCCGAGGTCTCGCGTCCCGCCGCGCGCCTCATCGCCGAGGCCGAGATGCTGGTCGCGCGCGGCGTCCGCGAGATCACGCTGCTCGGCCAGAACGTCAACGCCTGGCACGGCGACCCCGTCCCCGGCATGGGACCGGGCCTCGGCGGCCTCGTCCGCCGCCTCGCCCGCATCGAGGGGCTCGCGCGCATCCGCTACACCACCTCGCACCCCAACGACATGGACGACGCCCTGATCGCCGCCCATGGTGAGGAGGCGAAGCTGATGCCCTACCTGCACCTGCCCGTGCAGGCCGGCTCGGACCGCGTCCTCAAGGCGATGAACCGCCGCCACACGGCCGAGGCGTACTGCCGCCTCGTCGAGCGCATCCGTGCCGCCCGCCCCGACCTCGCCCTTTCCGGCGACTTCATCGTGGGCTTTCCCGGCGAGACCGACGCGGACTTCGAGGCCACGCTCGCGCTCGTCCGCGCGGTCGGCTACGCGCAGGCCTACAGCTTCAAGTACTCGCCCCGCCCCGGCACGCCCGCCGCCGGCGCCGAGCAGGTCGACGAGGCCACCAAGACCGACCGCCTCGCCCGCCTCCAGGCGCTGCTGGCCGAACAGCAGGCGGCCTTCCAGCAGGCCATGGTCGGCCGCTTCACCGAGGTGCTGATCGAGAAGCCCGGCCGACACCCGGGCCAGATGGTCGGCCGCTCGCCCTGGCTGCAGGCCGTCCACCTCGACGCCACGCCCGATCGGGTCGGCCAGATCCTGCCCGTCGAGATCACGGCGGCTGGCCCCAACTCGCTGGCCGCCCGTCCCGTCTGACGGGCCCCTTCCCCCTGGGCGCCCCTTGGCCGCGCCCGCCCACGCCTGTGGCCCGACACGGCGACATGAGGGTTCGTGGCGGGCTCTCGGCCGCCAACAACTGCTTCCAGTGCCGGGTGACACGCGCCTGAGGCCGTCAGAGCCGCGTCGGCCGGACCTGGGCCGAGAAGAGCCCGCCACGAACCCTCATGTCGCCGTGTCGGACCACAGGCGTGGGCGGGCGCGGCCAAGGGGCGC
>JBCBPG010000998.1:0-1594 GCA_039820865.1 Pseudomonadota bacterium | reverse complement strand
TCTGCCGGCGCCGCCCGATGGCGTGTCCAGAGCGCCTGGCCCGCCGGCGTCAGCGCCAGCCGCGACCGGCCGTCGCCGAGGTCGATGCGCTGGAAGAGCGCCTGCTCCTCGACCAGGAGACCGTTGCGCAGGTCGCGCCAGACGAGGTCGCTGGCCTCGCCATTGCCGATCACCAGTTGCTGGGCGGCGGGGTCGCGCCCGTTCGAGATCGTGCCCCCGGCAAAGACGATGACCATGATGCCCACTCCCGGCTGGCGGTCGCGGGCACCCCGCCCGGACCGTCAGCAGGAGGTGGTCATGCGGGCCGACCGGCCCCGTGCCGCCCGTCACGGCGGCGGGTGGAGACCGTCAGAGGTCGCTGCTGTCGCCGCAGGAGAGCGGCACGCGGTCACGATGGGTGATGGTGAGCTCCAGCCCCGCCTCGTCGCCCTCCAGCAGCTCGCCGATCAGCCCGTCTTCCTCGCGCCGCATCGACCAGCACAGCACCTCGGTGCCGGGGCCGTAGTAGAAGCAGATGTTCCGGTCATAGCCGCGCCAGACACCCTCGATGCAGGTGCCGCTTGGATAGCGCCAGGTGACCGCGCCATCGGGGCCGAACCACTCCGACCCCCAGGGCTCGCCGTCGCGCTCGAAATAGAGGGTGTAGCCCTCGGAATAGGCCCGGAACTCGTCCGGCGTGAGCTGGCCCTCTCCGGCGCCGGGGGACGCCGCCGCGACACTTGCCGGCGCCAGCAGGGCGACCAGCATGAGAGCCAGCATCAGAGAAAGTGCGCCGAGGCCCCGGCGAAGGGGTCGGGCGCGGGTGGGGGCGGCCAGGGCCGCGGCGGGTATCCGGACATCCATACCGCCATCGTTCCCCGAAACGACGGCCATGCCAAGGCCCGGCGCCCGCCCCGGGCGCGCCCGCCGGCCAACATGCCCCTGCCGAGCCCGGCGACCCAACGCCGCGGCCTCGCCGGCCGACCTTGTCGCGGCCATGCCGGCAGCGGGGTGCGAGGGCGCGCGGATCACCCGTGTCGGGAAGAGGGCGCCCCCGCCATGCGCCAGCAGACGCGAGCGCGGCCAGGGCCCTGGCGCAGGGGCATGAAGGGCGGCCCCGGGCGCCGCACGACATACCCGGACCGGCAGCTGACCGGTGATCGGCGCAGCCTCCCTCGCAGCCGGCCAAGCGTGAGTTGCGCGTCCCCGCCAGCCCTTCGTCCTGTCAGCCGCCGCAAGGCCCCGGGCTGCTCCATCGACCGGATGCCGCCGGGCGGTCGCGCGACCGGCGTGATGCGGATGGAGCGGGCGGGGTGAGCGGACGGGGCGAGCGGGCGGGCCGGTGGGTGGGGCAGTTGGTGGGGCGGGCGCGCGACCGCCGTCACGGGCGCAGCGCCTGCCCGTCACGCCCCGCGCCCGCCCTCGCCCCTGCCCTCGCCCGAGGGACCTCGACCCGGCGCCGCGCGACCGGGAACGACGGCGAGCGACCGGCCCGCGCCCCGCCCACCCGCCCCGGGCCGGACGCTCGCCCGAAGCCATCCGCCCGCGATCGCGTGACCGTACCGCTCCTCTCGGTGGACAGCGTGCGGGCGCACCGGTAATCCCCGCGCCATGG
>JBCBPG010000997.1:0-1596 GCA_039820865.1 Pseudomonadota bacterium | reverse complement strand
CCCGCGATCGCCACGCCCACCACGACGGTCGAGACCACCTGCACGCCGTATTCGGTGAGGATCAGCTCGTTGCCGAGGATCGTGCCGATCAGGATCGCCAGGAAGGTCGAGCCCTGCACCAGCCCGTTGCCGCCCACCAGCTCGCGCCGGGTGAGATACTGCGGCAGGACCGAGTACTTGATCGGTGCAAAGACCGCCGACTGCGCGCCCATCAGGAACAGCACAAAGTAGAGAAAGTAGATGTTCTGCGTGTGATAGCCGATGACGGCCAGGCACATCACCACGATTTCCCAGCCCTTGACCCATTTCATCATCCGCGCCTTGTCGACACGGTCGGCGATCTGGCCCGCGGTGGGGGTGATGATGGCGAAGGGCAGGATGAAGAGGCCCGAGGCGATGACGCCGAGCAGCGCGATGTCGATGCCCACCTGGTCGGCCAGGCGATAGGTCACCAGCGCCACGAAGGCCTTCTGGTAGACTTGGTCGTTGAAGGCGCCGAGGAACTGCACGAGGAACAGCGGCAGGAAGCGCCGCGTCTTCAGCAGCGCGAACTGGTTGGGCGGCGGCGCCGCGGCGCGGGCCTCGTCCACGGGCTTCTGCATCGATGATCCTCCCGGCTCTCGCCGTGGGAGGTGTCCCGGACAGGGGCGGGCGTCAATGGTTCGTGAACGCGCGCGTCAGTCCTGGGGCTCAGTCCCCGGGGCCAAGCGTGCCGACGACGAAGGGCCGCGCGGTCTCCAGCATCACCTCGGTCAGCGCGCGGGCATGGCTGCGGGGCAGATAGACGGCGATCCCCGTGGCATCGGTCTCCAGCGTGACGCCGACATGGTGCAGCGGCATCGAGGCGACGCGCCCCGCTGGCAGTGCCCGCTCGCGCGTGTCGGGCGCGACCAGCCGGCGCATCAGCGCCCGCGCCGACGGCCCCGAGACCACGATCCGGCAGCGGGCATGGCCGAGATCGAGCAGCGTGCCGGCCGCCGGAGGGATCGAGGGCGCCGGCACCGCCGCCTCGGCCACCAGCCAGCACCGCCGCGGCGCGATCCTGAGCGCGCGAAGCGACGACCCGCCCGCCACGCGGCCCGGTCCGGGCGCCGGCGCGCCGATCGCGGCAGCGACGGCCGCGCCCGCCTCGGCCATCGCATCGGGCCAGGCGGTCATCTGCCAGAGCCCGGCCATCGGCCGCTCGACCAGCCGCACGGGCGCGTCGGCCGGGATCGCGGCCAGCGCCTCGGCGACGGGGCCGAGGGGCGAGAGCGGCGGCGGCGCGCCGGGATCGGCGAGGCCGGCAAAGACGCTGTCGTCAGGCATGCATCCGCGCTCCCTTGGGGTCCAGCCGATGGGCGCTCTCGATCCGCGCGCGCACGCGCCGGCCGGGGCCCTTGGTCGTGTCGCGCGCCGGCTCGGCCACCTCGATCTCGCGGCCCGCCCAGGCCCCGGCGCCGCCCTCGGCAAAGCCGATGCCGAGCCAGCCGCCAAACTCCGGGCTCTCGGTCACGCCGGTGATCCAGCCGATGCCGTGCCCCTCGCGCCCGCCGACACCGCCGGGCGCGGCAGGGTCGACCAGCACCGCGCCGCCCGAGAACCGCTCGGCCCCCT
>JBCBPG010000996.1:0-1597 GCA_039820865.1 Pseudomonadota bacterium | reverse complement strand
CGATCCCGGCCCGGCCGACGGCCTGATGGGCCCACAGACCCGGCGCGCCATCGCCGACTGGCAGGCCGGCAACGGTCTCGAGCCCGACGGGCAACTGGCGGGCGAGACGCTGGCGCGGCTGGGCCGCCCGGCCGACAGCGCCTCTCCGAACGCGGCCGCCACCGAGGCACCTCCCGCCGAAACGACCACCACGACGGAGGCCGGCGAGGCGGCGCCCGCGCCCGCAGCGGAACCCGTCCTCGCGGGCTCCCGACTCGGCGCCGCGACGGCGCCGCAGACGCCACGCCTGCCCGGCGGCGCCAGCGCCGAGCGGGACGGCGACCGACGCACCCGGCCGGCGCCCGCACCGGCCGACCGACGGCTCACGCCGACCGGCCAGCGTCCGGACGGCAGCGCGGGCCCCGTCGAGACGCGCCCGGTCGAAACGCGTCCCGTCGAGACGCGCCCCCGCGGGACCGAGCGTCCCGAGCGGGTGCCGACGCCGGCCGACCGGCGCCGCACGGCCGAAGCCCCGCGTCCCGGCCAGTCCGGCCTGCCGGGTGGCGAACGCCCGGACGGCGGCGAGGAGGAGCGCACCAGGCTGCCCTTCGGGCTCACCCTGCCGTCGCAGGGCGACCTGCAGCGCGCAGGCATCCCCGCCGTGCCGATCCCCGCCTGGCTCACCCAGTACCGGCTGGCGCTGCTGCTGATCGGGCTCGTCGGGGTCTCGATCCTCTGCCACCGCCTGTCGCGCCGCCGCCCGGACCGTCCCCACCCGGTCGACCAACGCGGACCGCTGGCCGAGGACGAGCTCGACCGGGCGCTGGCCGCCCGCCGAGACGCCACGGCGCGCCCCGGTCCCGGCCCCGGTCCCGTCCTTGCCGACGCCAGCCTCGCCGGCGGCGGCGCCCGCGGGGGCTGACCACCCGGTCACAGGGCGGGAGGTCCTTCCGCCCGCCGGCGCAAGCCGCTAGTCTCGTCCCGATTTGACGCAGGCGAGGAGCGGCAGATGGCGATTACCCTGGAGACCCCGCGGCGCCTGGCGCCCGGCGAGGGTCGCGCCGACAGCGTCCTGACGCCCTGCCGCATCGGCGCCAAGACCTTCTACACGCTCGTCCAGCGCGGCAGCTTCGCCGACTGCTGCTACGACCACGGGCGTCTTCTCGCCGCCGAGATCGAGGAGGGCGTGTTTCCCGAGATCCTCGACACCATCGCCGCGGATACCGATGCGTCCAGCGACGCCGAGGCCGGGTTCCTCGACCGGCTCTTCGACGCGCTCTTCTCGCGCGTCACGCACGAGCTGCACGCGGCCACGGGCGCCGAGTTCCGCCAGGGGATCGCGGCGCTCGAGGCCGGCTATTTCGACGGCCTCGCCGACCCGGCCTTCGCCAGCAGCGACGTGGTGCGCGCCTGCTATGCCATCGACGCGGGCAATGTCTCGACCGGGATCGTGAGGCTGATGGCCAAGCCCGGCCACCCCCGGGCGGCGGCGGTGGCGGACTATGCGCTGGGCGCGCTCACCCGCTTCGGCCGCGGGCGGGCCGAGGAGAACCTGCACGCCCGCCTCGCCCGCGACCGCAAGGGACTGGCGAGCGCGGTCCGCGGGGCCTTTGCCGGG
>JBCBPG010000995.1:0-1598 GCA_039820865.1 Pseudomonadota bacterium | reverse complement strand
GCCGGGAATGGGGCGCAGGCCTCCCCCCCGGCCCCCCTCCGTGCCGGAGGGGGGTGCGCCAGCGCCGGGCAGTGCGCACCGACGGTGAGGGTACCGCCCCCCTCTCCCGCGGGGAGAGGGGCCGGGGGAGAGGGGCCTGGGGAGAGGGGGAGGCCGGCCCGGCCGCGCTCCGTTGCCGCGCCGCGGCATCGCCACTATCGTCAGCCAATACCCTGCTTCCCGACCCCGACCGCCGAGGCCACGATGATCAAGCCCGACTTCATCGTCATCGGCGCGATGAAATGCGCGACCTCCTCGGTGATCGGCTATCTCGAGGGCCATCCCGGCGCCTATCTCAAGCCGCGCTGTGAGCCCGACTTCTTCAACCGCGACGATAACTGGGCGAAGGGGGCCGACTGGTACGACCGGTTCTTCGCCGAGGCCCCGGCCGGGCGTCTCGTCGGCGAAGGCTCCAACCTCTACGCCAACCGCGCCCGCTTCCCCGAGACGGCCGCGCGCATGCACGGCTACTGCCCGGACGCCAAGCTGATCTTCATGGTCCGCGATCCCATCGCGCGCATCCAGTCGCACTGGATCCAGCGCCGCGCCGACGCCCCCTCCGAGACGCCGCCGACCCCGGACCAGGCGGTGGTCGAGGACCCCGACACCTACCTCGACCAGAGCCGCTACTGGCACCAGCTGGCGCCCTATCGCGAACGCTGGGGCGACGACCGGATCCTCGTGGGCCTGCTCGAGGACCTGAACGCCGATCCGCCCGCCTTCCAGGACCGCCTCTGCGCCTTCCTGGGCCTCGCGCCGTATCGCCCGGAGGCTGCGGTCCACGCCAACCCGTCGGCCGCCAAACGCCTGCAGGGCCCGCTCTTCGACCGCCTGCGCGCCATCCCGGGCGTTCGCAGCCTCGCCCGCATCGCCCCCGCCGGCGCCAAGGACGCCGTCCGCCGGCTCACCATGGGCGGCACGGCCAGGGAGGCGCCCCGCCTCACGCCCGAGACCCGCGCCCGCCTGGCCGAGACGCTGTGCGACGACAGCGCGGCGCTCCTCGACTGGCTGGGAAAGCCCCGCGACACCTGGCCCGTCACCGCCGGCTGACGCCGGAGGGGTGCGAGGCGCCCACCAGCCGACGGCCCGTCGCGGCGGGTGGGTGGGTGGGGCCGCGACGGGCCGTCGGCGGCCGAGGCCGGGCCGGACGATCCCGTTCGTCGGGACCCGCAGCCCCGATCAGGCGGCCAGGCTGGCGTCCATCGCGGCGAGGATCGCGTCGCCCATCTCGCTGGTCGAGACCGGCGCGACGCCCTCGGGGCGCATCAGGTCGCCGGTGCGCACCCCGTCGGCCAGCACCTTCTCGACCGCCGTCTCGATCCGCGCGGCCTCGTCGCCCTGGTCGAAGGAATACCGCAGCGCCATCGCGAAGCTCAGGATGCAGGCAATCGGGTTCGCCTTGCCCTCGCCCGCGATGTCCGGCGCGCTGCCGTGCACCGGCTCGTACAGCGCCTTGGGCGGCGCCCCGTCCCGCGGTGCGCCCAGCGAGGCCGAGGGCAGCATGCCGAGCGAGCCCGTCAGCATCGCCGCCGCGTCCGACAGCATGTCGCCAAACAGGT
>JBCBPG010000994.1:0-1603 GCA_039820865.1 Pseudomonadota bacterium | reverse complement strand
TTGGCGCGGAGCGCGGCCGCCAGCCTGTCGGCACGCCTCTCCGCCGCCTCGCCGCCTGCCGGCCCCCCGGTGACGGCCCGTCGCGCTTGTCCTCGCCCGTCATGAGCACGCCGTGTAGCCGCCGGCGTCCGCGCGGTCCAGAGCGTGCGGAGACCGTTTGGCCCTTGCAATCGCCGGGCGGTTTTGTCAGTGAGGCGCCCGCGCCAGTGTGGCACGGGATCGGGGCACTCCATGACGAGGGGAAGCACTGGTCGGCAAGCCGGCTGAAGCCAAAGGGCTTTTCCAGGGCCCGCGTGATCCGGGGTAACGCCCGGGCCAGCGAACTGGAAGGCGACAGGCTGCCGTAGCTCAGGGGTAGAGCACTCCCTTGGTAAGGGAGAGGTCGAGAGTTCAAATCTCTCCGGCAGCACCACGCCCTCCCGACAGGCTGACCTGCGGATCGCGATCCGCCCGGGCGCTGCGATGCCGGCGTGGCCCTCTGCCGCAAGGCTGACGTGGCGACGGCGGGTTGTGGCGGCGCGGCGCCGGCGGGATATCTGTGCGCCATGGGCACGCTGTTACAGGGGATGCGCCGGCGCTGGCTGGCCGGTCTCGCCGCGCTCGCGGTCGCGGGCGGTGTCGTCGCGGCCGTGCTGATCCTTGCCGAGGGGCCGGAGGGCGGCGCAGCGCCAGCCTCGCGCGGGCTCGACCTCGCCGCCGCGATCGAGGCTGTCGAGACGGCCGCGGGCGCCGCGGCGTTCGGGCGGCCCACGGATCCCTTCGTGCTCTCGCTGCCCGCCGACCATGGCGCCCACCCGGGCGCGCGGGCCGAGACCTGGGCGCTGACGATGCATCTCGAGGATGACCGGGGCCGGGCGACGGGGCTGCAGGTCGCGCTGTCGCGCTACGGGATCCGGCCCGCCGGCGAGGGCGACGATGCCTGGGATCTCGCGGCGCTCTGGCGTGGCCATGTCGCGCTGCTGCGCGCGGACGCGGCGGCGGTGGGCGAGGAGCGTTTCGGCCGCGGTGCCCTGGGCGCGGCGGGTGCCGATGGTGCCGATGGTGCCGCGGCCGGCGGTGCTGTCTGGATCGACGACTGGCGGCTTGGGCATTACGGCGATGGCCACCTGACGCTGGCAGCCTCGGCGGGGACGGCGGGGATCGACCTGGTGCTGTCGCCCGCCAAGCCGGCGCTGGCGACGGGCGGTGGCGAGGTCCTGCGCGGCTTCGCCCTGCCGCGCATGGCGGTGGCGGGCCGGATCGGGCACCGCGACGGTACCGAGGGCGCGCGGCACGCGGTGCAGGGCGTGGCCTGGCTCGACCGGCTCTGGGGCGCGGTGCCGGTGCCGGGGGGCGCCGTGGCCTATGACCGGCTGATCGTGCATCTCGACGATGGCTGGGATCTCTCGCTCCTGCGCACGCGGCGGCGCGACGGCCGCGGGATCGCGGCGCTCGACGGCCTGGTGGTGGACCCGCAGGGCCGCTCGTCGCCGCTGGCCGAGGATGTCACGATGGAGGTGGCCGCGCGCTGGGGGCCGGGGGACGAGCCGGTCTACCCGGTCGCCTGGCGGATCGCGGGGCCGGGCCTCGCGCTCGACGTCACGCCCGTGATCGAGGACCAGCG
>JBCBPG010000993.1:0-1614 GCA_039820865.1 Pseudomonadota bacterium | reverse complement strand
GTCGCCGCACATCGCGCGCCGGTCCTCCTTGGCCGCCTCGTAGTTCTCCAGCATCGCCTTCAGCACGAAGGTCGCCAGTTCCCCGTCCTCGGTCTCCGCCGCCGCCTTCAGCCCGTCGAGATAGTCGTCCGGGATCTCGATCGCGGCCTTGTCCATCAGCCGCTCGGCCGTCCGCTCGATCAGGTCGATGGGGATCATGCGAGCACCTCGGCGAGGGTCAGGGTGAGGGCGGGCAGGCGTAGGGCGGTGACGGGGCGGTCCCAGGCGATCTGCTCGACGCTGGCGTAGCCGTCCGCCCGGGGGGTGCGGTGGACGTGCAGGAGGCGGTTGTCGAGATCGACGACCCAGTAGTCCGCGACACCGGCGCGGCCGTAGCGCTCGGCCTTGAGGCGGAGGTCGTAGGCGAGCGTGGTCTGTGAGATCTCGACGAGGAGGTCGACGTCCCGACCCGTCGCCTCGCGGAGCTCGACATCGCGCGGCAGGACGAAGAGGTCGGGGCCGAACATCGTGTCGTCGGACAGGAAGAAGGCCGGATCGGCGAGGATCTGGCGGCTGCGGCCTAGGGCGGTGCGGATTGCGTGCCCGATCTCGATCACGGCGGCGGCATGGGGCGCATAGGAGGGAGGCATCGGCCGCAGGATCCCGTCGACAAGCTCGACCCGACCGTCATTCGGCAGCGCACCGTGGTCGATCATGACCTCCACCGCCGTCCGGTCGAGCGGCACCGTCTCGATCTCCTCGCCGGCGATGTCGATCTTGAGGGTCATGGGGTGAGGGTAGCACGCGGGGGTGAGGGCGTCATTCGGCGGCGACGAGGGTTTCGGGCTCGCCCTCGGGCAGGATGGTCCCGCCCGGCTTGACGATGGTGAAGGCGACGGGGGCGCGGTCGCAGGTGACGCGCTCGCCGTCGCGGCGGGCGAGGGTGAAGTAGCTCGCGTCGAGGTCGCCGACCTCGGGGTGGTCGTCGCGGTAATGGGCGCCGCGGCTGTTCTCGCGCGATAGGCCGGCGCGGGCGATGACCTCGGAGACCTCGATCAGCGAGGCGAGGTTCAGCCAGTCGTGCCAGGTGAGATTGAAGGCCAGCGTGTCCGCGGCGACGCCCACCTGCGCCAGCTCGTCGCGCAGCGCGTCGAGACGGTCGAGGGCGCGGCTCATGCCCTCCTCCGTGCGGATGACGCCGACATCCTCCCACATCAGGTCCTGCAGCGACTGGCGGAGTGGCTGGACGAGGCCGGGCCTGGGGCCGAGGGGGCGGGTGGCGCGGGCAAGCTCGGCCTCGAGGACCGCCTCGTCGGGCTCGCGGAGCGTGAAGCCGGCGATGTCGCGGCCCATCACCTCGCCCGCGATGCCGCCATAGACGGTGGAGTTTGCGACGCCGTTGCCGCCCAGCCGGTTGGCGCCATGGGCGCCGCCCGCATCCTCGCCCGCGACGTAGAGCCCCTCGAGCGCCGTGCGGGTGTCGGTGTCCACCATGACGCCGCCCATGTGGTAATGCGCGGTCGGCACGACCTCGACCTTGCCGCCGGCGAGGTCGAAGCCGCAATCGGCGCAGCGCCTGACCATGCCCTTGAACCTCTGCGCGACGTTGTCGGGGCCGAGATGGGCCATCGAGAT
>JBCBPG010000992.1:0-1615 GCA_039820865.1 Pseudomonadota bacterium | reverse complement strand
CGACAGGGATGCGGATGAGTGGAACACCGGCGCCGTCGGCCCCACCAAGCGGCATTATGCCGACAAGCTGATGCGCCGCCTGCACGCCGCCTTCGCTCCCCATGGCGTGCTGCATTACGGCCAGGGCAAATGGTACCCGGGCGAGCAGCTGCCCCGCTGGGCCTTCGGGCTCTACTGGCGGGTGGACGGTCTGCCGCTCTGGCAGGACCCCGCGCTCATCGCGCCCGAGGCGCCCGGCGCCGCCACGGTCAAGGATGCGGAACGGCTGGCGGAAGCGCTTGTCGAGGTGCTCGAGCTGCCCGAGGGCACGGCGGAGCCTGCCTACGAGGACCCCGCCTTCTACATCTTCCAGGAGGGTCGCCTGCCGGTGAACCTCGATCCTGCGGAGAACAACCTCGAGGACCCGCTGGAGCGGCGCCAGATGATCCAGGCCTTCGAGCGTGGCCTCGGCAAGCCGACCTGCGTGGTGCTCCCCTGCCAGCTCGCTCAAAGCCAGGCCACCGCACGCCGCGGGCCCCGCCGCCGCTACCGCTGGGCCACCGAGAAGTGGCGTACGCGCCGGGGCCGCATGTTCCTCGCCCCGGGCGATGCCCCGGGGGGCTACCGCCTGCCGCTCACCTCGTTGCCCTTCGTGCCCGAGGGCGAGTACCCGTTCCTGCACCAGCTCGACCCCTTCGCGAGCCGAGGCGCCCTGCCGCTAACCGAGATCCGCCGGCATGCCCGCTTCGGCGACGGCGTGGCGGAGGGGCCGGATGCCGGTCCCGAAGGTCTCCGCCTCCGCCCGCCCCTGCCGGATCCGCCCGCCGGTCTCGTGCCCAGCCCATCCGGAACCGTTGGCGCCCCTGCGGGTTTCGACCCGATGCGCGCCATCATCACCGAGACCGTGCGCACCGCGATCACCGTCGAGCCCAAGAATGGCATCCTCAGCGTCTTCCTGCCGCCCGTGCCGAGCGCGGACGCTTATGTCGACCTCGTCGCGGCGGTGGAGGAGGCGGCGGCGACCATTGGCCAGCCGGTTCATATCGACGGCTATGCCCCGCCGAACGACTACCGCCTCAACGTGATCAAGGCGACGCCGGACCCGGGGGTCATCGAGGTCAACATCCAGCCCGCCCATAACTGGGGCCACCAGACCGAGATCACCGAGACGCTCTACGAAGCCGCCCGCCATTGCGGCCTCGAGACCGTGAAGTTCCTGCATGACGGCCGCATGGTCGGCTCCGGTGGCGGCAATCACATCGTCGTCGGCGGCATGACACCGGCGGACAGCCCGTTCCTGCGCCGCCCCGATCTCCTGGCCTCGCTCGTCCGCTACTGGCAGGCGCATCCCTCGCTCAGCTACCTTTTCAGCGGCATCTTCATCGGCCCGACCAGCCAGGCCCCCCGGCTCGACGAAGCGCGCCAGGATGTCCTCTATGAGCTCGAGATCGCGCTGGCGGAGGCGGAGAAGTCTGGCCCGAACCCGCCGCCCTGGCTGGTGGACCGCATCTTCCGCGATCTCCTGACCGACCTCACCGGCAACACCCACCGCGCCGAGATCTGCATCGACAAGCTCTACTCGCCGGACGGGCCCACGGGGCGCCTCGGCCTTGTCGAGTTCCGCGCCTTCGAGATG
>JBCBPG010000991.1:0-1616 GCA_039820865.1 Pseudomonadota bacterium | reverse complement strand
ACCAACACCGTCGCCGGCGACGGCCAGGACGTCAGCCCCTGGGTCGACGAGGACCTCTACAAGGTCGACAAGCACACCAAGTCGATCGAGGCGGCCGCGGGCAACACCAGTGGCGTCTCGACCGACGCCTTCTCGGTCTACGACGTCTCCAAGCTGGACCAGTGGGAGACGGTGTTCGACCACATGGACGACAAGGGGATCTACAAGAACATCCTCTTCCAGGAGACCGAGAACGACCAGCTCCTGAACGGCGGCACGTCGGTCGAGGGCTCCACCCTCTCGGTCGAGCGTCTGGTCTACATGCGCGAGATGATCGCCCGCTTCGGCCACGCCAACGGCGTGCAGTGGAACATGGGCGAGGAGAACACGCAGGACGACGACGAGCGCCTCGACATGGCGAACTGGATCAAGGCGGTGGACCCCTACGACCACCTCGTCGTGATCCATACCTTCGGCAGCGACTATGACGACGTCTACGGCTCGCTCCTCGGCGACGAGGCCTTCGACGGGCCGTCGTTCCAGACCGGCGCGGGGAGCATCCGCAACCTGACGACGGAGTGGCGGGAGGACTCGGCCGCCAACGGCGACCCCTGGGTGATCGCCTGGGACGAGGACAGCGGCAACAACGCCAAAGTCACCGCCTACGAGACCGATGCCGACAACCAGAACGAACAGACCCTGCGCGAGGGGATGTGGGGCCACCTGACGGCCGGCGGCTCGGGCGTGAACTGGTACCTCAAGGGCAACGGCTTCGGCGGCCACTCCTTCGACCAGAACCTCGACGACTTCGAGGGCTTTGAATCGATCTGGACCTGGACCCGCGCCGCGACCGAATTCTACAACGATATCATCCCGTTCTGGGAGATGACCCAGAACGACGGCCTGACGCCGGACGGCGGCGACTTCGTCTCGGCCAAAGCGGGCGAGTACTATGTCGCCTACCGTGGCTACGGCCAGGCGACCGATGTCGAGTTCGACCTCGCGGGCCAGGGCGGCGAGACCTTCGACGTCTTCTGGTACGACCCGCGCAACGGCGGCGACCTGATCGCCGACGGCCAGGTCCAGGGCGGCGGCATCGTCGACATCGGCGATGCGCCCACGGCCACGGGCAAGGACTGGGTCGTGATGCTGCGCAATGCCGATCTCGACGGCGGCACGGTCACGCCGCCGCCCCCGCCGCCGCCCTCGGACACCGGCGCGTGGCTGGCCAACGAGAACGGCCATTTCGTCATCGAGGCCGAGAGCGCGATCGACCAGGACCTGGCCGGCGGCTGGACGTTCCACACGACCGCCGACCTGCCGGACGGGCACGAGGCGCCCTCGGGCGGCGGCTATATCGAGGCTGCGACCAACAACTTCGGCCGCCACCGCGACGTGGACGACCACCCGAACTCGCTTCTGACCTACGAGTTCCTGCCCGAAAAGGACGGCTATATCCGGATCAACCTGGTCGCGAGCCACGAAGGCAACCCGACCGAGGAGAACGACACCTGGGTGGGCGTGCTGCTCGACGGCGAGCCCGTGAACGCGATCGACCAGGGCGGCCAGTCGCTCGAGGAGAAGGGGCCGCTCGAGCTCTACAAGGCCTTCTCCAGCGGCGGCCGCGCCGACCAGTT
>JBCBPG010000990.1:0-1627 GCA_039820865.1 Pseudomonadota bacterium | reverse complement strand
GCGCAGGTCGGTCGGCGCCAGGCCGTCCAGTTCGGCCAGCAGCGCCGCCACCGCATCGCCCGTCGCCGCCATCGCCGCCGCCCGGTCGCGCTGTGCCCCGCCCACCGGCTCGGCCACGACGCGGTCGACGACGCCCAGCTTCTCGAGGTCCTGCGCGGTGATTCGCAGGGCCTGCGCCGCCTCCTTCGCCTTCTCGGCCGACTTCCACAGGATCGAGGCGCAGCCTTCGGGCGAGATCACCGAGTAGACCGCGTGCTCAAGCATCGCGACCCGGTTGGCCGAGGCCAGCGCCACCGCGCCGCCCGAGCCCCCCTCGCCGATCACCACGCTGATCAGCGGCACGCCCAGCGCCAGGCATTTCTCGGTCGCCCGCGCAATCGCCTCGGCCTGGCCGCGCTCCTCCGCCCCCTTGCCGGGGAAGGCGCCGGGCGTGTCGACGAGCGTGATGACAGGCAGGCCGAAGCGGTCGGCCAGCGACATCAGCCGCACGGCCTTGCGGTAGCCCTCGGGCCGCGCCATACCGAAGTTGCGCTCGATGCGGGTGTGGAGGTCGTGCCCACGCTCGATCCCGATCACCACGACCGAGCGGTCGCGGAAGCGCGCCAGCCCCCCGATCATCGCGTGGTCTTCCGCGAAGTTCCGGTCGCCGGCGAGCGGCGTGTACTCGGTCGTCAGCGCGCGCACGAAGTCGAGCGCATGGGGCCGCTCGGGATGGCGGGCGACCATCACCTTCTGGTGCGGCGACAGGTCGGCATAGAGGTCGGCGAGCATCGTCTCCGCCCGCGCCTCCAGCTTCTGCGCCTCCTCGCCCACATCCACGTTGGAGGAGGCCGCGACGGCGCGCAGCTCCGCCACCTTGCCGGCGAGCTCGGCCACGCCCTTCTCGAAGTCGAGGAACGTCATCGTCTGCATGCGCGCCACATGGCGCATCCCGCGCCCCGGTGCAACGGGCCAGCGGAACGCTGTGACCGGACGGCATCGATCCGGGCGTCGCCCCCACCCACGTCATCGTGGGCAGATGCGGGTGAAGACTCCCCGAACGCCCCACATCGCCGGGAGGCAACGCCCCGCCTGCCGTTAGCGCCGAGTTCAGCGAATCGGAGGAAGAATGTCGTGGGAGGGGGCGAGCCCGGGACAGCTCCCACAACCCGGGACCGCCGATACACGGCCGCTGATGTGACGGAGGCGCCGCCTGGCGCCGCTGGCGCGCGAACAACGGCCCGCCGGCGCGCTCGATGGCCCCGTCATGCCACCACTTCGTCACGATGCTGATGCACCGTTCCGGGACAGTAACCTTCTCGACGGAGCTGCCCGATGCGACCGCCCTCCCGCACCGCCGTTGCCCTGTACCTCGCCTCGGCACTGGTCGCGGCGCTACCGCTCCTGCTGGCGCCGCTGGCCGCGCGGGGTGCCGATGCCAGGGCCGACGCCAGGGACGATGCCAGGCTCGATGCCAGGCTCGATGCGAGTGCCGAAACGGCGGCGCCGCCGCAGCTCGCCGGGCTGTGGGAGGCACGCGAATCGCTCATGGACAACTCGGGCCTCGCCCAGCTGCAGGTCCGTCTCGACGTCAGGCTGATCCTGACGCCCGAGGGCGGGCTGATGACCCTCACCGCGCCGCAGTGGC
>JBCBPG010000989.1:0-1630 GCA_039820865.1 Pseudomonadota bacterium | reverse complement strand
GTATTGCTGCTCTGACGGCGTGCGTCGTCGTGGCGCTCCCGTGACGAACTTGTCCCATAGTGCTTCCTTCCATTGCAGCGAATGGATCGCACCATCAAAACGTGGGATCAAACACCTAGTCCACGCGCGTCCAGTCCTGCCCGCGGCAGACCAGCCCGCCGAGGATGCAGCCCGAGACCTCGAGCACCGCGCCCCGCAGCGCCATCTTTGCGCGGTAGGTCTCGTCCTCATCGGGCGCCCAGATCCGCCCGCCCGACCAGGCCGCCGCCCCGTCGGGCGTCATGTCCCAGATGATCGGCTTGCCGACGAGACCGGTATCGGCCCCCTCGAAGGCGCCGGAGATCGTACCGCACAGCGTGCCGCCGCCCTGGCAGGGCATTATGGCGACATGCAGATAGCGCCCGCCATCGCCCTCCTGGGTCCGCCAGGTGCCGGTCGCCTCCTCGGCCACCGCCAGATCCGCCCCCGCCATCGCCATCAGCGCCGCTGCCGCGACCCGCGTCGTCCAGCCGTCCATGCATCCTCCCCGGGCGCATGCCGCGCCGCCATGATTTTCCACAGCGAAGCGGCGCATGTCGCGGCGCGTCAAGCCATGACGCGGCGGCGGGCGGTCGTCCGGGGCTGGCATGGCCGGCCGAGGGTGCTATCAGCGCCCCGCGGCCGATCCCGTGGAGACCCCATGATCCTGTACCCCGCCATCGACCTCAAGGACGGCGCCTGCGTCAGGCTGCTGCGCGGCGAGATGGAGAGCGCCACCGTCTTCGGCACCGACCCGGCCGCCCAGGCCGCCGCCTTCGCCGCGGCCGGCTGTCGCTGGCTGCATGTCGTCGACCTGAACGGCGCCTTCGCCGGCCATCCCGTCAACGCCGCGGCGGTCGAGGCCATCCTCGCTGCCGTGGATGTCCCCGTGCAGCTCGGCGGCGGCATCCGAGACCGCGCCACGCTCGAGCATTGGCTCGAACGCGGCATCGCCCGTGTCATCCTGGGCACGGCCGCGCTGCGTGACCCCGCCCTGGTGCGCCAGTCGGCTGCCGCCCATCCCGGCCGCATCGCCGTCGGCATCGATGCCCGCGCAGGCATGGTCGCGGTCGAGGGCTGGGCCGAGACCAGCGAGACCACCGCCACCGAGCTCGCCAGACGCTTCGAGGACGCCGGCGTCGCCGCGATCGTCTACACCGACATCGACCGCGACGGCGCCATGGCCGGTCCCAACACAGAGGCCACCGCCGCCCTCGCCCGCGCCGTCTCGATCCCCGTGATCGCTTCGGGCGGCGTCTCCAGCCTCGCGGACCTCCAGGCGCTCAAGGCCACCGGCGCCATCGCCGGCGCCATCTCCGGCCGCGCCCTGTACGACGGCCGCCTCGACCTGGCCGAAGCCGTCGCCACTCTCGCCGCCTGAGACCGGCAGCACACCGCCGCGGGGCCCCGGACGGTGCGTTCCACGCAGCCTGCGGGCATGTGGCACCCGCGCCCGACGGGCTGGAGACCCGAAGGACTCATCGCGGCGACCAGCCGCGATTCCGCCGAGAGCGTAGTCCAACCGCACGTGAGCGCGGGCGCCCTGCCCTCCCGCGTCAGAATAGGCCCGGGCGGATGAACATCCCGTTGCGTCCCCGCATCCAGCAGCGTT
>JBCBPG010000988.1:0-1630 GCA_039820865.1 Pseudomonadota bacterium | reverse complement strand
GAAAGCGCACGAATTCGCGGACATAGTCGACATAGTCGGAGAGGTCGAAGCGGCCCTGCGCGATCGGCACGTCGCGCGCGTCGATCCAGTCGGAGATGTAGACCTCGTGCTCGGGCAGCATCGCCTCGACCGTGCCGCGCAGCAGCGTCGCGAAATGCCCGGACATCGGCGCCAGGATCAGCACCTTGGGGTCGTTGCGGCTATGCGCCAGGACCGAGTCGCGCTTGAAGTGGAGCAGCCGGCAGAACGGCTTCTCCAGCACCACCTCCTCGACCACGGGGACCGTCTCGCCCGAGATCTCGGTCTCCTCGATCCCGAATTCCGGCTTGGCGTAGCGCTTTGTCGCATCGACGAACATCTCGCAGGCGGCGGCGCAGGCACGGGCGGGCAGGGTGTTGGCGAAGGGATAGAAGGGGCTGCGCAGCGCATGGCTGGACCAGCGTGCGGCCGTGCGCATCGGCCCCAGCGCGGCATGCGTCATCTCGTAGGCGTGATAGAGCATGGGCGCGATTCCTGCACGGCTGATGATCGGCGCCGACGCTAAGGGTATGAGAGGGCGAGGGCAATGCGCCTTTCGCACTGCACAAAAAGCCTGATCTGAAACCAGACGCTGCCGTCCTGCCCGCGGATGTCGGCCGGCCGGGACGACCCGCCCCCCTTCAGGTGGTATCGGGCGGGGCAGGCACCCGCACGAGATGCAGGGTTTGACGGGGCGGCCGGGATGTGGCACGGCCCGCTACTCTCATTTCACCCGCGAAACCGCGAGGGATGCGATGCCCAAGCCCGAATGGGGCGTGAAGCGCACCTGCCTGACCTGCGCAGCGCGCTTCTACGACATGATGCGCGACCCGATCGTCTGCCCCAACTGTGGTGCCGAGTTCGACGTTGTCGTCGCCGCAAAGCCGCGCCGTGCCAAGGCGCCCGCCAAGGCCGCCGCCGTGGTGGTGCCGGCCGCGGAGGCTCTCGTCGACGCCGAGGACAGCGAGGACGAGGAGGCCGAGGACAGCGAGGCGGCGGACGCGGTGGACGGCGCCGAGACCATCTCGCTGGCCGAGACCGAGGACGACGACGACGATACTGCCGGCCCGACGACCTCGGACGACGCGGCCGACACGGACGACGACGCGGAGGAGGAGGCCGAGGAAGAAGACGAACTCGGCGACTTCGAGAGCGACGTTCTGCTCGAAGACGAGGAGGACGACGACGACCTCGACGACCTCGGTACCGAGCGCAAGACCGGCAACGAGGACGAGACCTGAGGGGCGCCGGGGCCGGGTCGGGATACATTTTCCCCTTGCCCCGCCCCGGCCACCCCGCTAGGAGGCGCGACACGGAACGGCAGCGGACCCAACCGCCGCTCCACGGGGCCATAGCTCAGTTGGGAGAGCGCTTGAATGGCATTCAAGAGGTCAGGGGTTCGACTCCCCTTGGCTCCACCAGCTCCCCTCCCTAATCGCCTGATAAAAAGTGTTTTTAGGGAGGGGTAGACCCCGCCAGTACACTGGGGACCATCGAGGGGCACATATCGGGGACCATTTCCCGATGCATGCCACTCGACGTTCGGGAATCGCTTGCTGACTTTCTCTGCCGGCGCCTGCGACCGGCGCCCAACCAGGTCGTGCGCTGACCT
>JBCBPG010000987.1:0-1632 GCA_039820865.1 Pseudomonadota bacterium | reverse complement strand
TCTCGTTGATGGGCTGGCGCCGCCCGACGGGCCTGTGCGGTGCGCCATGGCGTCCAGCGGAAAATACCTCGGCAACTGGGCGACGGATGGATCGGCGCGCCGACGTGTATGGTTTACCGGCTGTCGGCGCCCTGCCCCGACCGCGTCCAAAGGATGGAGTTCGACCATGTCTCGCGAAACCCTGACTGGGGCCCTCGCGCTCCTGATGCTCGGCCTCGCCACGGTCTTCCAGGGCCCGGCCCATGCGGCCACGGCCTCGGTGGTGACGGTCAACGTCAACCTGCGCGCCGGCCCGACCACGGCCTACCCGGTCGTGACGGTGGTCCCCGCGCGCTCGACCGTGACGACCTATGGCTGTGTCGCCGACTACACCTGGTGCGACGTCGCCTACGGCACCTATCGGGGCTGGATGTCGGCGGCCTATCTGCAGACCGTCTACAATGGGGCGAGCGTCGTCATCACGCCGGTGGTGGCGACGGCGGTCGGGGTCGGCGTGGTCACGTACAGCCGCGTCTACTGGGACCGCTATTACGTCGGCTATCCCTGGTACGGCACCTGGGCACGCTATCCGGCCTATCGCGCCCCCGTTGCCCGCACGACGACGACCACGGCCGTCGGCCGGTACGGCGGCACGGCCTCGCGCACGACGGGCTGCGTCGGCCTGCGCTGCGGGTCGACCGGTACGGTGACGGGCGCGCATGGCGGCACGGCCAGCGGCGCGCGGGGCTGCGGTCCGCGCGGCTGCGGCGCCGCCGGCACGGCCACCGGGCCCGGCGGCAACACCGTCTCGGGCGCCCGGGGCTGTGGCTGGCGCGGCTGCGGCGCCGCCGTGACCGGCCCGCAGGGCAACACCGCCGTCCGCCGCCGCCCGCGCTGACCGGGCCCGGCGCGGCGGTGCGTCAGTCGTCGCCGCCGCGCCAGAAGTGGTTGGCGAGGACGATGACGGTGGGGTCTTCGGGGAGCGTGGTGGCGGAGATGCGCAGGACGCGCTGGTCGCTGTGCGCGATGCGGAAGGCGTCGGACATGCCGTCCAGGAACAGGCGCATCGAGTAGGAGCCGAAGGCGTGCATCGGCAGCACGACGCGCGAGCGCAGGCGCTTGAGGATCGAGATCATGTCCTCGACGTTCAGCGTGAAGGTGCCGTCGACCGGGGCCATCACCACGTCGATGCGGCCGAGCTGGGCGTAGTGGTTCTCGCTCAGCAGGTGGTGCAGGTGGCCGAGATGGCCGATGCAGAGCTCGCCCACCTCGAACACGAAGATCGAGTTGCCGTCGGTCTCGCGCCCGCTGATGCCGGAGCGGATGTCCGTCGGCACGTTGCGCACCACGATGTCGCGGAGTTCCAGCAGATGCGCCGCCGGCCCGTCGCCGAAGGGGTTCCAGCCGCGCAGGACATGCGCGATGTCCGGGTCGGGGAACGAGGTGAAATGCGTCTCGTGCGCGTGGTTCATCGTCACGATGTCGGGCAGGCGCCCGCGGCCATGCGTGCCGAAATAGTCGGTCGCCACCACCACGTCCCCGGGCGTCGTGATGCGGTAGGTCGAGTGGGTGACATACTCGATCAGCACGGCGGAGGGATCGGGCGCCGGCCCCTCGCTGCCGTTCTGGGCAACGTTCTGGGCCCCGCTCTGG
>JBCBPG010000986.1:0-1636 GCA_039820865.1 Pseudomonadota bacterium | reverse complement strand
CCGCCGGTCGACCTCGAAATCGGGCGCGGTCAGCGGCCGGGCCCCGGCGATCACCGCCGCCTTGGCCGTCGTGCCCCCCATGTCGAAGCTGACCAGATCGCGCGGCCCCGCGGCGGCGGCCCGGTGCGCCGCGGCAATGGCGCCGGCCGCCGGCCCGCTCTCGACCAGCCGCACCGGCAGGCGCACGGCGAGGTCCACGTCGGCCAGCGCCCCGTTCGACTGCATGACGTAGAGCGGCGCGGTCACGCCCCTGTCCGCCAGCCCCGCCTCGAGCCGGCCGAGATACTCCGCCGCGATCCGCTGCACATAGACATTGGCCAGCGTCGTCGAGGCGCGCTCGTATTCCCGGATCTCGGGCGCCACGACATGGGAGAGCGAGACCGCGAGCCCCGGCGCCTCCTCGGCCAGGATCCGCCCCATCGCCCGCTCGTGCTCCGGGTAGGCATAGGCGTGGAGAAAGCAGACCGCGACCGCCTCGACCCCGTCCGCCACCAGCCGCCGCGCCAGCGCCCGCGCGCCCGCCTCGTCCAGCGGCGTGCGCACCGTGCCGTCCGCCAGCACCCGCTCGGCCACCTCATGGCGCCGCCGCCGGGGCGCCAGCGGCACCGGGCGCTCCATGGCCAGGTCGTACATGTCGTAGCGGTGCTCGCGCCCGATCTCGATCGCGTCGCGGAACCCCTCGGTGGTCACGAGCGCGGTGACCGCCCCCCGCCGTTCGATCAGCGCATTGGTAAAGAGCGTCGTGCCATGCACCACCAGCGCCACGTCCGAGGGCGCCACGCCGGCCGCCGCCAGCACCGCGGCCACGCCCTCGACCACGGCGTCGTCGGGCCGCTCGGGCGTGGTCGGCCGCTTCTCGATCGCGATCCGCCGCCCCTCGGCGTCGATGAGCGCGATGTCGGTGAAGGTCCCGCCGATGTCGGCCCCGATGCGCCAGCCCGCCCGCCCGCCGGGCGTCGCGGCCGCTGCCGCCGCCGCCCCGGCCGCTTCCGCATCGCCGCCTACCCGATCCATCGCCGTCTCCCGCCGAGCCTGCGCCATGGCTCGCATGGCGACGGGCGCCAGGCAATGCCACCCCTGCCACCGCGCCAACGCCGAAGGCACGACCCGCGAGGTCCGCCCCCGCCCCACCCAGGCGCCGACACGGCCAGCGAGGTCCACACCCCCCCGCGCCCAGGCACCGACACGGCCAGCGAAGTCCGCGCCCACCCCGCCCAGGCGCCAACACGGCCAGCGGGGTCCGCCCCTACACAGGCGCGCGCACGCCGAGCAGTGCCCGCGCCCGCCCCCGTCCAGGCGCGGCGCGCGGGGTTTGTGCCCTTCCCCTCCGCGGGGTTCGTGGCCGGCCCCTTCCTCCACAGGCTATGTCCGACTCACTGAACCAACCGCTGGTCACGCGGGGCGCCGTTGCGCGGCGCCAGACCGCAGCGTTCGGGGAATCGTCACCGTTTGGGGCCCAACATGACGTGGGCGGGCGCGGGCGCGGGCGCGGGCTGTCTCCCGCGCCCGCGCCCCATGGGCACCTGCCGCAACGGCGCTCGGCGTCCTAGGAACCGGGCGGCGTCAGCGTACAGTTCGTCGGCATCACCCTCCGCGGCGCCCAGCCCTCGTCTGAGAGGGCGCGGAGCGCCTCGAT
>JBCBPG010000985.1:0-1639 GCA_039820865.1 Pseudomonadota bacterium | reverse complement strand
TGCGCATGCCGGCGAGGTCTTCGATTTCGAGCGGATCGAGGGCGTGCTCGAGAGCTATCTCGCCGACCTCGATAGCGGGGACGCGCGGGTGATGCTGCGCTTGCGCTACCCCATGCTGCGGCCGAGCCTGAGAAGCGCGCTCGAGGGCTACCAGTATTACGACGTCGCCTTCGAGACGGTGCGCGAGGGAGGCGTGGCGCTGCGGGTCGTGCATCTCGACTATGTCTACTCGTCGACCTGCCCCTGTTCGCTGGAGCTGTCCGAGCATGCGCGCCTGTCGCGTGGCCAGATCGCGACGCCCCATTCGCAGCGCTCGGTCGCGCGGGTGTCGCTGGTGCTCTCGGGCGAGGGGCGGCTCTGGATCGAGGACCTGGTCGAGCTCTGCAACGCGGCGATCCCGACCGAGACGCAGGTCATGGTGAAGCGCGAGGACGAGCAGGCCTTCGCCGAGCTCAATGCCGCGAACCCGATCTTCGTCGAGGATGCCGTGCGGCTGCTGTGCGAGACGCTGGCGGGTGACGCGCGGATCGGGGATTTCCGGGTGGTGGCCAGCCACCAGGAGTCGCTGCACAGCCACGACGCGGTCTCGGTCCTGACCCGTGGGCCGACATTCGAGAGCGCGAGCCTCGACCCGCAGCTCTTCACCTCGCTCTACCACGCGGGCTGACCGGGGCCGGCCCAGCGGTGCATGAAACGCACCGCCGGGCCGCAGGTATCAGCGCTGGTCGCCGCCAGGGTCGACGATGCCGCCACTGCAGCCGGGGTCGCCGACCGGATCGGCCGCCAGGATCAGCGGGCCCATGTCGACCGCGCCATCGACCACGTCGATCTCGCCTTGGAGGTTGATCTTGAGCTCGACGATCAGGGTGCGGCCGCTGTCGCGGTCGCGCAGGCAGTCGATCTTGACCCGATCCCCCGCGCCCGCGCCGAAGCCCGCGTCGAAGGCGGCGCGGATGGCACCGGCGTCGAGTTCGTTGCCGACGTTCTCGGCGAAGAGCTGGCCGACGGGCGAGGCCTCGAGTGCCGCCATCAGTGCCAGCGTATCGTCGTAGTACTCGTCCGCGCCACCGTCGCCGCCATAGCAGGTGCCGTGCTTGATCCACTCGTGGTGGTGCAGGTGCGAGGCGACGCCCGGCATCGCGACCGCCAGCGCCGCGGTCGTCTCGGCATCGGTCCCGGGCGCGGGCAGCAGGTGCCAGGTCGAGGGCTTGTCGAGGTTCTTCACCCGCCGCGGCACGCCGCAATAGTCGTTGCCCCGCGGCTGCGGCCAGAGACCGTGGATCGAGAAGCGGCCCTCGGCATGGGGCAGGTTGCCGGCGTTGAGCGCCTCGCACTCGTCCTTGGACGGCTTGCTCTCGCAGAAGGCCGGCTGCCAGGAGGCGGCGAGAAGGTTGGTGGTCGACTCGCCCGCCGTCACGTCCTCCAGGTCCTCGCCGGTGGGCGGGTCGTCGCGGACGGGCGCCGCGCGATCGACGGCGGCGGTGGCGACGGTGACATGCACGCCGCAGCCGGCGGCGACCCAGCGGTCGCGCGCGCCGCTGACCTCGGGCATGCGGATCTGGAAGTGGGTGTGGTCGTCCTTGTTCTTGCCGATGATGTCGTAGGCATGCCGGATGCGCGTCTCGGGCTGGCCGATAAC
>JBCBPG010000984.1:0-1652 GCA_039820865.1 Pseudomonadota bacterium | reverse complement strand
GGCCAAGCGGGTGCCGCAGGCGCGCTGGGCGGACCGGATTGATGATGTGCCGAAAGGACCGTCGATTGTTCTGGCGAACGAGTTCTTCGATGCGCTGCCGGTGCGCCAGTTCCTCTGTGCGGCCGATGGCTGGCGCGAGCGGGTTGTGGGGCTGGATGGCGATGCGCTGATCTGGGGGCTCTCGGCGCCGATGTCCGAGCAGTCCGGCGGACAGGCTGCAGCCGGGGCGTGGACGGAGATGTCTCCTGCAGCCGAGACTGCCGCTGCTGCGATCGCACGGCGGCTGAGACTCGGACCCGGTGCGGCGCTGATGATCGACTATGGCTACAGGATGGGAGAACGCCCGCCGGGACCGACGCTGCAGGCGGTACGCGGTCATGCCCGGGCAGATCCGCTGGAGGCGCCGGGCGACGCCGACCTGACCTGGCTGATCGATTTCGACATGTTGGAAGGGGTGTTCCGCACAGCGGGCCACAAGGTTCAGGTGACCGAGCAGGGCGCGTTTCTGACGGCGTTGGGGATCGGCCAGCGGGCGGAGGTTCTTGCCGGTCAAAATCCGGACGACGCGGACGCGCTTGCCGATGCGCTTGAGCGACTGACCGCGCCCTCAGCCATGGGCGCGCTGTTCAAAGCGCTGGCAGCGGTCTCGACCGGGTTGCCGACACCGCCAGGCTTCGAGGACCAGACATGACCGGAACGTCTTTGCTTTCGCCGATCACCTCGGATCTTTTGCCGGGGATCCGGCACGGGTTCTTCACCCGGACCGGTGGCGTGTCAGAGGGCATCTATGCCAGCCTGAATGGCGGGCAGGGCTCGGCCGATACCGCCGAAGCGGTGGCGCAGAACCGGGGCCGCATCGCGGCGCATCTCGGGGCGCGGCATCTGGTCTCCGTCTCGCAGGTTCACAGCGCAGATGTGCACGCTGTGACCGGCCCATGGACCGGTGAGAGGCCAAGCGGCGATGCGATGGTCACGGATCGGCAGGGCCTGGCGTTGGGCGTTCTGACGGCGGATTGTACTCCGGTGCTGTTCGCCGACCCGGAGGCCGGTGTGATCGGGGCGGCTCATGCCGGATGGAAAGGCGCGCTTGGCGGCGTGCTCGAGGCAACGCTGGATGCCATGGTCGCGCTCGGGGCGGACCGGTCGCGTGTGCGCGCGGCGCTTGGTCCGGTGATCTCACAGCGGGCCTATGAGGTCGGGCCAGAGTTCGTCGAACGCTTCCTCGATGAAGATCCCGAGACCGCGCGGTTCTTTGCCGGCGGACAGGGCGACCGGGCGATGTTCGACCTGCCAGGGTTTTGCCTGGCCCGGTTGAACGAGGCCGGCATAGGCAACGCCGCCTGGACTGGCCATTGCACCTATTCGGATGAGGCGCGCTTCTATTCCTATCGTCGCGCCTGCCATCGGAGCGAGCCTGATTACGGCCGGCTCGTCGCCGCCATCACGCTATGAGCAGCGCTGCGCTGTTCTCTCGCGCGACGTGCCATGCCCTGCGGGCATGGCACGCCTTCCGACCAGGCCCCACCCCCGCCCCCGGTGACCCCCCAGAGAGGCGGGGACGCGCAAGGGGGGGTAAGGGGGGGGGGGTGGGGGCACCGCGCCCCGGGCGCGGGGCCGGCGCCGCCGGGGCGGCGCCCGCCGGCCACCGCGGT
>JBCBPG010000983.1:0-1652 GCA_039820865.1 Pseudomonadota bacterium | reverse complement strand
TGTTTTGTTTGCCGCATTTTCTTGTCGCCAGACTGATTTGGTCTGGCTGGAAAATGCTCTAGGCCGCGCTCAGGACGACGACTTGAGCGAGCGCAGGCGCGCGGCGCGGCCGGCCGGCACATGCCGCACCTCGACGCCGGTGAAGACGTGCAGCGTGTTGAGATCGTGGTCGACCACCGCGTGGTCCGAGACCCAGCCGCCCATCAGCAGGTAGGTGCGCAAGAGCGGCGGCATGCGCCGGAGCGCGACCTTGAGGTCGGGCTTCTTCAGCCGCAGCGCCTTGGCGAAGCGGAAGACCTTGGGCGCCTTCACCCGCGGCAGCCAGCGCTTGGGCGCGAGGTGCTTTTCCTTCAGCAGCGCAAAGGCGTCGGCATACTCGCCGTCATCGACCCCGTGGAACGAGGAGCAGCCGAAGAGAAGCGCGATGCCCCGCTCCTCGACGAAGCCCGAGAGGCCCGCCCAGGCGGTGCGCAGTATGTTGGGGTCGCGCCGTTCGGGATGGATGCAGAACCGCCCCATCTCGAGCATCCGGTCGGGATAGGACATGAGCGACGAAAGCTCGTAGTACTTGGCGGCGTAGGAGCGGTCGATGCCGGCGCCGTTCTCGAACTCCTGCATGCGGAAGGTGCAGACCAGCTGTCCCGTCCGCTGGTCCTCGACCATCATGTGCCAGCAGTGGGCGTCGAACTCGTCGGCATCGAGCGGCATGTCGTCGAGCGCATCGACGCCCGTCTCCTGCCCCGCGCCGCGGAACGTCAGCCAGCGCAGCCGCTGGCAGCGCGCGATGTCGGCCTCGCTCTCGGCCAGCCGCGCCTTGTATTTGCCAAGACCGAACATGCCCGCCCGCCCCTCGCCGTTCGGACGCGCCGGCGCCCGCTCGCGCCCACGCCCCGATGTGCCCTCGCCGCGTGCCCGCCCACCGCAGCGCCGTAGCGCCAGGGTGATCCCCGGACATAAACCCGCGACCGGCCGACGCGATCCCTCACGCGGCCGGCCAATCTCGCCTATATAGGCCGGCAGGCGTGACATCACGATGACGCCCGCCGGTGAGGGGAGATAGAGGCATGGCCGAGACCGTCGACCGTAGCGCCAAGATCACGCGAAGCGAGGAAGAGTGGCGCGAACAGCTCTCGCCCGAGGCCTATCGCGTCACGCGACGCAAGGGCACCGAGCGGCCGTTCACGCATGACGATTTCCCGAAGGGGCCGGGCACCTTCGACTGCGTCTGCTGCGGGGCGCCGCTGTTCGTGGCCGAGCACAAGTTCGATTCGGGCACCGGCTGGCCGAGCTTCTTCAAGCCGGTCAGCGAGCAGGCGATCGAGGAGCGGGCGGACAACTCGTGGTTCATGCGCCGCACCGAGGTGGTCTGCGCGCGCTGCGACTCCCATCTCGGCCACGTCTTCCCCGACGGCCCGGAACCCACGGGCCTGCGCTACTGCATCAACGGTGTCGCCCTGACCTTCACGCCCGGGACGGACTGAAGCGGGGCAGGCGCCGCCCCCACCCGCGCCGGGCGTCGCCCCCACGCGCGTCAGGTTGGGGCCGACTCGCTGAAGGGTCGGCTAACGCGACACCGTGGCGACGGCGCCACCCGCGCCCGGCCGACATGACCGTTGCGGGCGCCCATGCAACCGCCGGATGGCCGTCGGCTC
>JBCBPG010000982.1:0-1657 GCA_039820865.1 Pseudomonadota bacterium | reverse complement strand
GCGGCGCTGCTGCCGGCGCCGGGCGCCCTTGCGGCGGTCGCCACGATCCTCAGCCTTGCGGTGCTGGTGGTCTGCATTGCCGCCATCGTGCCGCGCTTCCCCGCTGCGGGCCTGCGGCGGGCGCTCTGGCGCGAGGACCGGTTCTCATGGCCGGCGCTGGCCGGCGGCGACTATGGCCCGGGCGAGTTCGCGCGCTTCATGCGCACGGCCGAGGCGTCGCAGATGGTCTGCTCGCTCGCCCGCTCGAACGCCGCCTGCGCCACGATCCTGCTCGGCAAGTACCGGCTGCTGCGCCTCGCCTTCGCGCTGGCGCTGGTGCAGTTCGTCCTGCTCGGCGCGGTGATCGGGCTCGGCTGACCGGGTTCGGCTGACCGGGTTCGGCTGACCGGGGCGGCTCAGCCGGCGGCGTCCATGGCGGCCAGCGTGGCATCCCAGGCGAGGAGGATCGAGGCGTGGCGGTTCTTGTAGTCGCGCGCGGGCAGGAGCGCCTCGAGGCCGTCGAAGGGGGCGGCAGGTGCGTCGGCGCCCTGCTTCAGCATCGCGTGCAGCGCATCGCGCCCGGTCTGGATCTCGTCGCGCGTGCGTCCGATGACCGTGTCGCCCAGCACCGCGGCCGAGGACTGGCCGAGCGCGCAGGCCTTGACGTCCTGTCCGAAGCGCGCGACCCGTCCGCCCGCGACATCGACGTCCACGGTGACGGTCGAGCCGCAGAGGGGCGAGCGCTTCATCGCCGTGCCCTGCGGCGCGTCGAGACGGCCGGCATGGGGAACATGGGCGGCCAGCGCGAGAATGCGGTCGCTGTAGAGCTTCATCAGGTCTTGCGCGGCGGCGGCGGTCATGGTGGGCCCTCCCGATCGACGTGGGCCGAGACATAGCCATGCCGGCCCGCGGGGAAAACCCACAGGTCGGGAAGCGCGGGCGGAGGGAGCCAGGATGACGCAGCGCGATCACGAAACGCCCGAAGGCGGGGCCGGAACCGCGGTTGCGGGGGGCGGGGCGGGCGGGCTCCACGATCGCGCCCCCGGCTGGGAACCCGTCGCCCTGCCCGAGGCGGTGCGCTGGGACGACCGGGGCCTCCTGCCCGCCATCGCCCAGGACCACGCGAGCGGCGAGGTGCTGATGGTCGCCTGGATGAACGCCGCTAGCCTGGCCGAGACGCTGGAGACGGGCTGGGTCACCTACTGGTCGCGCTCGCGCCAGGCACGCTGGCGCAAGGGCGAGACCTCGGGCCATGTCCAGCGGCTGGTGGCCGCGCGCATCGACTGCGATCGCGACTGTGTGCTGCTGCTCGTCGACCAGGCCGGCCCCGCCTGCCACACCCACCGGCGCAGCTGCTTCTACACCGCGCTGGAGCCCGGCGGCGAACGCGAGACCATGGCGCCGATGGCCTGACGCCGTCCGCCGGCGGTGGGCAGATTGCCCACCCTACCCCGAAGGCCCGTAGGGTGGGCAATCTGCTTACCGCCGGTGCGCGGTCGCCCCGGTTGCGCGCCAGCCGGAAGCCGGTCGCGCCCTCCATGGGGGCGCTCATGCGCCCCGTGGTCGTGAGGCGCTCTGCGATCATGTCCTGGAAGGGATGGCCTGAGCGGCGTCAGGCCCGCTCCAGCGTCTCGACCGACAGGATGGTGGGCAGGTGGCGGGCGATCTCGGCCCAGCT
>JBCBPG010000981.1:0-1659 GCA_039820865.1 Pseudomonadota bacterium | reverse complement strand
CTTTGACGAGACCGTCGCGGCCGAGGACCTGGCCGACGGGCCCGAGCTCGACCGGCTGCGCGGGTATCTCGACAAGCAGCTCGAGCCCCTCAAGGGCGCGGTCTCGCGGCTGGCCAATCGGTTGCAGCGCCGGCTCCAGGCCCAGCAGAACCGGTCCTGGGAATTCGACCGCGAGGAGGGGATCCTCGATGCCGGGCGGCTGGCGCGCGTGGTGGCGCAGCCGACCACGCCGCTCAGCTACAAGGTCGAGAAGGACACCGAGTTCCGCGACACGGTCGTCACGCTCCTGATCGACAATTCGGGCTCGATGCGCGGGCGGCCGATCTCGACCGCGGCGGCGACGGCCGACATCCTGGCGCGGACGCTGGAGCGGTGCTCGGTCAAGGTCGAGATCCTCGGCTTCACGACCCGGGCCTGGAAGGGCGGCGAGAGCCGGGAGAAGTGGCTCTCGGAAGGGCGGCCGGGCACGCCGGGGCGGCTCAACGACCTCCGCCACATCGTCTACAAGTCGGGCGATGCGCCCTGGCGGCGGGCACGGCGCAACCTCGGGCTGATGATGCGCGAGGGGTTGCTGAAGGAGAACATCGACGGCGAGGCGCTGGAATGGGCGCATCGCCGCCTGACCGGCCGGCCCGAGGCGCGGCGGATCCTGGTCGTGATCTCCGACGGCGCGCCGGTGGACGATTCGACCCTGTCGGTGAACCCGTCCACCTACCTGGAGCGCCACCTGCGCGACGTGATCGCGATGATCGAGAAGCGCCGCGCGGTCGAGCTGATGGCCATCGGCATCGGCCATGACGTGACGCGCTACTACAGCCGGGCGGTCACGATCACCGATGTAGAGCAGCTGGCCGGCGCCATCACCGAGCAGCTCGCCGCGCTCTTCGAAAGCGATGCCCGCACCCGCGAACGCGCCACCCGCCGCGCCGGGCGGCCGGGGGGACGGCGCGCCGCCTGAGGGCCGCCTGAGGGGCTGCATGACGGGCCGGTCCGGGGCAGCGGGCGCCCCCGCTCGGCTGCGCCTCGCATCGCCCACCCGCTGCCCCGGACCGGCAGGGCCCGCGCCCGCAGCACGCACGAACCCTGATCGGGGCACCGGGTGGGCGATGCCGGGCCCGGAGGGGCCGGCGGGGGCACCCGGTGCCGTAGCGGTGATGGCGAGCGTTGCCGCCGCAGCCGCCGGCGGCTATCCAAGGCGCGATTGGCGGCATGGCCTGCCCGGGGGCCCTTAGCTCAACTGGATAGAGCACCGACCTTCTAAGTCGATGGCTGCAGGTTCGAGTCCTGCAGGGCCCGCCAACCCGCTCCCTTGACGGCCGGCAGGCAGGCTCCGGGTCAGGGTGTCCGTGGCCGCCGCGGGCCAGCGCCGGCCGCCCGGCCCGGTCGACGGCGACATCGATGCCGCGGAACTTGAAGCTGCGCCGGCAGCTGCCGGTCAGGCTGGCGTTCACGGCAAAGGTCATATCGACGTCGAGGCAGACACGGCCGCGCGCGCCGGCGTGGTTGCCGGGCGCCAGCGCGACCTGCTTGCCGGCGGGCGCAGGGGCAGGCTGGCCGGGGGCCCCGCTGCTGCCCTGGTCGGTGGTGCCTTCGGGCAGGCGGGTCGAGGTACCCGTCTCGACCGTCGTCCGGGGCCGTGCGGCGCGCACCGTGCCCCCG
>JBCBPG010000980.1:0-1661 GCA_039820865.1 Pseudomonadota bacterium | reverse complement strand
GTGGCCGACCGGGCCTGGTGGCGGCGGCTGTTCGACCTGGCCGAGGCGCACGACTTCATCGTCTTCGCCGACGAGTGCTATGCCGAGATCTACGGCGACACGCCCCCGGTCGGCGCGCTCCAGGTCGCGGCGGAGACCGGCGCCGATCCCGAGCGGCTGGTCGCCTTTCACTCGCTCTCCAAGCGTTCGAACCTCGCGGGCCTGCGCTCCGGCTTCCTCGTGGCGGGGCCCGGGGCGCGCGCAAAGCTGCTGCAGCTGCGCGCCTATGCGGGTGCGCCACTGCCGATCCCCGCGCAGCACGCCGCCGCCGCCGCCTGGGCCGACGAGGCGCATGTCGAGGCCAACCGCGCGCTCTACCGCGAGAAGTTCGACCTGGCCGACCGGGTGCTGGGCAACCTGCCCGGCTATCGGCGGCCCGAGGCGGGGTTCTTCCTGTGGCTGAAGGTGGGCGAGGCGGCGGGCGACGGCGAGGCGGCCACGCTCCGTCTCTGGCGCGAGACCGGGGTCAAGGCGCTGCCGGGCGAGTACCTGTCGCGCCCGACCCCCGACCATCTCACCGCGCTCGGCCATGCCGCCGATCCGGGCGCGGGATACCTGCGCCTCGCGCTGGTCGCGCCGGCCGCCGAGGTCGAACGCGGGCTCGAGGCGGTGCGTACGGTGTTGGGCCAAGTGCCGGGCTGAGTGCTGGGCTGATTTGAGGGGCGAGAGGATCGATGGCGTTTTTCTGGGGTGATGCCCGCACGGTCGAGACCGACGACAGGGGCCAGGCGACACCGGCCGAGCGGGCCGAGGCCTCGGCGCTGCTCGCCGCGGCGCTGGCCAGGCTGGCCGGCGTCGGGTGCCTCGCGATCGCGCTGGCGCTCGGTGCAGCGCTGGCCAGCTACGAGGCCGCGGATCCCGGGCTCTTCGTCGCCACCGGCCGCGCGCCGACCAACTGGCTGGGCGAACCCGGCGCGATCCTGGCCGATGCGCTGATGCAGGGCCTCGGCCTTGCCTCCTGGGGCATCGTCGCGCTGATCGGCGCCTGGGGCTGGCGGCTGGTCTCGGGACGTGGGGACGAGCGCTTCTGGGGCCGGCTGATCGCCATGCTGCCCGCGCTCGGCGCACTCGCGATCTTCGCGGCGCTGCATGCACCGGGCGAGGGCTGGCCGCTCGCCTCCGGCCTCGGCGGCCTGCTTGGCGACCGCGGTGCCATGGTGCTGCTCCAGTCGATCGGCCAGCCGCCCGAGGCGGCGGCGCTGCAGCTTACCCTCGGCGCCGGCATCGCGACGCTGGTGCTGGGCGGGCTGGCCCTCGGCGTGACCCTCGCCGAGGCGGTTGCGGCCATGCGCTGGATCGCGGGCTCGCTCGCCGCCACGCTCGCGCCGGCGGGACGGCTGGTCCGCCGCGCCCCTGCCGCCGCGGCCGAAGCGATGCAGCCCCCGCGCGCGCCCCGCTCCGAACGCCTCGAGCCGGCCGAGCCCGCCGGTCGCGCCCGTCGCAGCGCCCCGCCGGAGGCCGAGTGGGACGAGGACGACGGCGCCGACGCGCCCGAGACGCCCCGCACGCCCAGCCGCGGCATCGCCCGCAGGCTGATCGGCGTGGCCGGCACCGGCGCAGGCATCGCGCTCAAGGCCGGCGCCCGGGCGACCGGCCGTGCCGCACAGGCCGCGGCGCGCGCG
>JBCBPG010000979.1:0-1668 GCA_039820865.1 Pseudomonadota bacterium | reverse complement strand
TGTGCTTTAACGTCCTGATTGCGCTCACGTTGATGGAGTTCGGGGTCTTCGGGGCGCTCGAGCACACCCTTGGGCTCTACAGCCTCGTCGCCGTCGCCTGGATCGGGGCGATCACCGCGGATCTCTTGATCAACAAGCCCCTCGGCCTCTCGCCGAAGGGCATCGAGTTCCGCCGCGCCTACCTGTTCGACATCAACCCCGTGGGCGTTGGTGCGATGGCGACGGCGACCGTGCTGTCGCTCGCGGCCTATCTCGGCGCTCTCGGGACGACAGCGGAGGCGATGTCGTCGGCCATCGCGCTCGGCACGGCGCTCGTCGTCGCCCCCTGCATCGCCTGGCTGACGGGTGGGCGCTACTACATCGCCCGCGAGCCCGACGCGCCGGCCCAGGGGCTCGAGGCCTGCACCGGCTGCGGGCATCGCTTCGACGCCGAAGACATGGCCCACTGCCCCTTCCACGGCGGGGCGATCTGCTCGCTCTGCTGCACGCTCGATGCCCGCTGCTCCGACCGGTGCAAGCCCGGCGCCGGCCCCGCAAAAGGCCCCTTGCGCCGCTGGCTCGCAGCGCGGATCCCCTCCTCGCTCGGCACGATCGTGCAGCCCGCCTATGGCCTTTTCATCGCCATTACGCTCGGCTTTCTGACAGTCATCGGGGCTGCGATCTTGCTTATCGACCAGCAGGTCGCCATCGCCCACCCGGATAGTACCGATGCGGTCCAGCGCGCGCTCACGATGGCGTTTGCCATGCTTGTCCTCGTCACCGGCATCGCGGCGTGGCTCCACGTCCTCGCGCTTGAGAGCCGCACCCGTGCACTTTCGGAAGGCGAGGAACAGGCCGACCGGCTGCGCGCCGAGATCGAGGCGCACAAGCTGACCGACGCGGCGCTTCAGAAGGCCAAGGACGAGGCGGAGGCGGCCAACGATGCGAAGTCGCGCTACGTCGTCGGCATCAGTCACGAGCTGCGCACGCCCCTCAACGCCATTCTCGGCTACGCCCAGCTGATGGAGGGCGACCCCACGATCCCGTCCCACCGTCAGACGGGCGTGGGCGTGATCCGCCGCTCGGCCGAGCATCTGGGCGGCCTGATCGAGGGCTTGCTCGATATCAGCCAGATCGAGGCCGGGCGCCTCGCGGTCTATCGCGACGAGATCCCGTTCGCCGACTTTCTCTCGCATATCGTCGCGGTCTTCCGCATGGAGGCGGCCGAGAAGAACCTGACCTTCCTCACCGCCATCCCCGCCACGCTGCCGCCGGCCATCTCGGGCGACGAAAAGCGGCTGCGTCAGATCCTGATGAACCTTCTCTCGAACGCCATCCGCTACACTGACCGCGGAGAGGTCCGCTTCACCGTGGCCTATGCCAACGAGGTGGCCACTTTCACGATTTCGGATACGGGGCGCGGCATCGCGGCGGAGGAGCGCGAGCGCATCTTCCAGCCCTTCCAGCGTATCGAAGACCCTGCAGCCCCGGTCAGGGGCACGGGGCTGGGGCTGACCATCACCAAGCTCCTGACCGAGATGCAGGGGGGCGAGCTCACGCTGGAGAGCGCGCCGGGCAAGGGCAGTGTCTTCCGTGTGCGCTTGATGCTGCCGCGCATCCAGCATGCCCCGCGCGTCAGCGCGCTGAGCGCGCAGGCGATCACCGGCTATGAGGGCCCGCGCCGGCAGG
>JBCBPG010000978.1:0-1672 GCA_039820865.1 Pseudomonadota bacterium | reverse complement strand
GAAGTATCCCGAGGGTCGGGAGGCTTCGGCGATCATTCCGCTGCTCTGGCGGGCGCAGGAGCAGGAGGGCTGGCTCTCCCGCCCGGCCATCGAGCATGTGGCGGATATGCTGGGCATGGCGCGGATCCGGGCGCTGGAGGTGGCGACCTTCTACTTCATGTTCCAGCTCCACCCCGTTGGCAGCGTTGCGCATATCCAGGTCTGCGGCACGCTTTCCTGCATGCTTTGCGGTGCGGAGGACCTGGTGAGCGTCTGCCAGGAGAAGATCGCCAAGGCGCCCCATGCCCTCTCCGCGGATGGCAAGTTCTCCTGGGAGGAGGTCGAGTGCCTCGGCGCCTGCGCGAACGCGCCCATGGTGCAGATCGGCAAGGATTACTACGAGGACCTGACGGTGGAGAGCTTCACCGCGATCCTGGACGCGCTGGCGCGGGGCGAGGTGCCGCCGCCGGGGTCCTACAAGGGCCGCTTCGCGTCGGAACCCGAGGGCGGGCTGACCTCGCTGACCGACCAGCCGCGCGACCACAAGGGCAACGCCTCGGTGGAGATCGCGGCGCTGGTGGGCGACAGCATCAAGCGGATCGACGGACAGGAGCCGGCCTACACGGTGACGGTGCCGGGCGCGTTGCCCGCGCAGCCGAGCTACAGTGCTGCCGCCGCGGCGCCCAAGCCCGCAGCTGATCCCGAGCCTGCGCCCGCCGCGGCACCCGTTGAAGCGCCCGAGCCCGCGCCCGCGAAGATGGTGGACCAGGACGGTGAGGAGGGGCCGGCGCCGGCGCTCTACACAGCCGCGCCCGAAGGGGGTGGCGACGACCTGCAGAAGCTGAAGGGCGTGGGCCCGAAGCTCGAGGGCGTGCTGCACGAACTGGGCGTCTATACCTTCGCGCAGATCGCCTCCTGGGGCCCGGACGAGATCGCCTGGGTCGACACGCGGCTGAATTTCAAGGGCCGCATAGAGCGCGACGACTGGGTGGGCCAGGCCAAGACCCTGTCGGGCGGTGACATCATGGGCAATGGGTGAGGAGAGGACGATGCTCGAAGACAAGGACCGCATCTTCACCAATCTCTACGGTATGGCGGACCGGAGCCTGAAGGGCGCCAAGGCGCGCGGGCACTGGGACGGCACGGCGGACCTGATCGCCAAGGGGCGGGACGGGATCGTTAACGAGGTCAAGGAGTCGGGCCTGCGCGGGCGCGGCGGGGCCGGCTTCCCGACAGGCCTCAAATGGTCGTTCATGCCCAAGGAGAGCGACGGGCGGCCGCATTACCTGGTGGTGAATGCGGACGAGTCCGAGCCCGGCACCTGCAAGGACCGCGAGATCATGCGGCACGACCCGCACACGCTGGTGGAGGGTTGCCTGATCGCCGGCTTCGCGATGGGGGCCCATGCCGGCTACATCTACATCCGTGGCGAGTATATCCGCGAGAAGGAAGCGCTGCAGGCGGCCATCGACGAGGCCTATGAGGACGGGTTGCTGGGCGCGAATGCTGCAAAGTCGGGCTGGGATTTCGACCTCTACCTCGTGCACGGCGCGGGCGCTTATATCTGCGGCGAGGAGACCGCGCTCATCGAGAGCCTCGAGGGCAAGAAGGGCATGCCGCGCCTGAAGCCGCCCTTCCCGGCGGGGGTGGGCCTCTACGGCTGCCCGACCACGGTGAACAATGTCGAGAGCAT
>JBCBPG010000977.1:0-1675 GCA_039820865.1 Pseudomonadota bacterium | reverse complement strand
TTGTCGCACTCGACCTCGACGAGGCAGGCCCAGCGGTCGTGGAAGGTGGAGAAGGCGCTCATGAACTGCCGCTCCAGCCGGTGGCGGAGGACATGCGTGCGGATGGCGGCGATCTTCATCGGGGGCCCCTCGCTGGCGTCGGGCCCGCATCCTGCGGCGGGCGGGCGACGGCGTCGAGCCATCGCGGCGCCGGTTGCCAGTTGCCGGGTGCGCGTCAGGGCGTGGCGCGGGACGGCGAAGCGTGTTCAACTCGCCCCGCGATGACCCTCGAGCGACTCCTCATCACCGGTGCGGCTGGCGGGCTCGGCCGCATGGCGCGCGCCCGGCTCGGCCATCTCGCGCGCCTTCGCCGCCTGTCCGACGTCGTGGCGATGGACCCGGCCGGCCCGGGCGAGGAGGTGGTCGAGGCCGATCTCGGCGATCTCGCCGCGATGGAGGCGCTGGTCGATGGCTGCGACGGGATCATCCATTTCGGCGGCGTCTCGGTCGAGGACCGCTTCGAGGCGATCCTCGAGGCCAATCTCCGCGGTACCTACCACCTATACGAGGCGGCGCGGCGGCGCGGATCGCCCCGCATCGTCTTCGCCAGCTCGAACCATGCGATCGGCTTTCACACGCGCGAGACGCGGCTCGACGCCGACGCCGTGCTGCGGCCGGACAGCCTGTACGGTGTGTCCAAGTGCTATGGCGAGGCGATGGCGCGCCTCTACCACGACAAGTTCGGGATCGAGACGGCGATCGTGCGCATCGGCTCCTGCTTCCCCGAGCCCAAGGACCACCGGATGCTGGCGACCTGGCTCAGCCACGACGATTTCGTGCGGCTGATGGAATGCGTGTTCCGCGCGCCCCGCCTCGGCTGCCCGGTGATCTACGGCGCCTCGGCCAATGACGAGGCGTGGTGGGACAACGCCAGGACCGCCTGGCTCGGCTGGCGACCGCAGGACAATGCCGAGACCTTCCGCGCGGCGCTGGATGCCCGCATGACCCCGCCGCCGGCCGACGACCCGGCGGTGCGCTACCAGGGCGGCAGCTTCGCCGCGGCCGGCCATTTCGAGGACCCGCCGGGCGGACGCGGATCCCACGGGGACGGGTGATGCGCCATCTCGGCCTCGGCCACTTCACCTTCCTCGACCACGACGCGGTGGCGCTGGTGCGGCTCGCCAGGGCGGCCGGCTACGATTTCGTCGGCCTGCGCTTCTGGCCCGTGGCGCCGGGCGAGGTGCACTACCGGCCCGGGACACCGGCGGCGCTCGCGGCCCTCCGCGACGCGATGGCGGGCGAGGGCGTGAGCCTGCACGACGTCGAGACCGTCGTGATCGACGAGGGGTTCGACCCGGCAGGCCTGGCCCCGGTGATCGAGGCGGCCGCGGCACTCGGCGCCCGACGCCTCAACGTCTCGGCCGACGACTGGGACCGCGGCGCCTTGGTCGCGCGCCTCGCGGCCATCGCGGCCATGGCGGGCGAAGCGGGACTGTCGGTCGATCTCGAACCCATGGCCTGGCGCGGCATCGACACGCCGGAAAAGTGCCTCGCGGTGATCGAGGCCACCGGCGCCGCGACCATCGGCTACCTGACGGACGCCCTGCACCACACCCGCTGCGGCGGCACGGCCGCGACGCTCGCCGCCATGCCCCCTGCCCGCCTCGCCAGCGTCCAGCTCTGCGACGCGCCGGCC
>JBCBPG010000976.1:0-1677 GCA_039820865.1 Pseudomonadota bacterium | reverse complement strand
TCGCCGCATTTTCTTGTCGCCAGACTGAGTCAGTCTGGCTGCAAAATGCTCTAGTGCCGCGCCGGGGGGACGGCAATGGCGTGGCCGGCGCGCCCTCTCCCCCCCCCCGGCTCCCTCCTCTGGCCCTCTCCCCCCCGGGCTCCCTCCTCTGGCCCTCTCCCCCGGCCCCTCTCCCGGTGGGAGAGGGGGGCGGTGGTGGCGGGTGGTCGGTCGGGAGGACGGGGCGGGGCGCTCTCGGGCCAAGGGTCGATCGCGCGGCCGGCCCGGCTCAGCCGGTCTCGGCCTGGCGGTCGCGGTCGCGCTTCAGCTTCTTCATCTTCTCGGTCACCATGCGCCGGCGCATGGGGCTCAGCATGTCGATGAAGAGCTTGCCGTCGAGATGGTCGATCTCGTGCTGGACGCAGACCGCCCAGATGCCTGTGAACTCGTGCTCGCGGGTATAGCCCTCGGGGTCCATCCAGCGCACGGCGACGCGGTCGGGACGGCTGACCTCGGCGTAGTAGTCGGGGATCGACAGGCACCCTTCCTCGTGCGGCACGATGACGTCCGAGCTCTCGATGATCTCGGGATTGGCCATCATGAAGGGATGCGCGGGGCCGGGGTTGCCCGCCTCGTCCTTGTCGCGGGGGGCGCAGTCCAGGACGATCACGCGGGCGTTCACGCCGATCTGGGGCGCGGCGAGACCGATGCCGGGCGCTTCGTACATGGTCTCGAGCATGTCGGCCATGAGGGCGCGTACCTGGCCGTCGACGTCCGGGACGGGGTCACAGACCTTCTTGAGGCGGGGATCGGGGTGGATGATGATCTGGCGACGCATGGAGGGGCACATAGGTGGGCTCGGCGCGGCTGGTCAAGCGGTGGCGCGGCCCATGCGCCAGCGCGGCCACGGAGCCAGCGCGGCCACGGAGCCAGCGCGGCCACGGAGCCAGACCGGCCATGGAGCCAGACCGGCCATGGCGGCGGCTGTGGCCACGGCGGCTGCCAGGGTGCGGGACACCGGCACCGGCCGGCGGGGCGGCGGGCCGGCGCCCCACCCACCCGCCCGCGTCCGGCCCGCCGCCCGTCCGGTACGCGCCGCGTTCACCCGGGGCGGCGCCTCAGACCTCGCCGTCCCAGTAGCCGGTCTTCATGTCGTCGGAGATGAAGCGGAGAAAGCGCGGCCGGTCGCCGGCCTGGTCGCCGCGCATCGGGCCGGAGCCTGCGAGGAAGCCGATCTTGCCGCTGTCGGGGTAGACGAAGACGTCCGCCTGTTCGAGCGTGGAGAGCGCGAGGTAGCGCAGCGCCTCGGCTCCGGTGTTCTCGATCTGGAAGGGGATGGCGGTGCCCGCCTCGACATAGGCCACGTCGCCGGGGGCGAGGGGGTGGTCGTCCTCGCCGTAATGCAGCGTGCCCGTGCCCGCGAGGATCACGAACATCTCGTCGTTGATGAAGTGGTAGTGGCGCGGCCAGGCCTTGGCGCCGGGGGCGACGACGGTGACGGTGGCGCCGATCTTGCGGCTGCCGAGTGCGCGGCCGACGGCGCCGAGGCGGGCATCGAAGCCGGGGCCGGGGCGGTTGGTGTCGCTGAGGGCCGGGTCGGCGAGCACGGCGTCGAGGCTGACGACGGGGCTGGGACGGTCGGTCATGGGCATCTCCTTTCCGGGACAGGGGCAGGCACCTTGGGGCAGGCACCTTGGG
>JBCBPG010000975.1:0-1677 GCA_039820865.1 Pseudomonadota bacterium | reverse complement strand
GGGGGCGAGGTCCAGCGTCACCGTCTCGCCTGTCGCCACCACGCTGCCCTCGACCAGCCATTCGTAGAGCGTGATGCCCGTGGCCGAGAGCGAGGCGGCGCCGGTCAGCATCACTTCGGCCGTGCCGTCGCCGTCGAGGTCGGTCGCCCAGCGTTCGTCCGGCGTGGTGCCGAGCGCGCGGGCCTGGTGGGTGACCGGGTTGACCGCGATGTCGTCGTACTTGGCGCGGTCCATCGCGCGCGAGAGCACGCCGACCGTGCCACCCGCCAGCGGCTCGGGATCGGTCACGGGCGCGTCGAACAGCAGGTCCTCGTCCAGCGTCACGGTGATGGTGCCGCCGATGACCGCGATCTTGAGCTGCTGTTCGGCGAAGTGGCGGTAGGAGCCGGTCTCGCGCGCCAGCTCGGTCACCACGCCGCCCTCGACGCGGTTCAGCACCCGCTCGTCGTCCTGCTGGTTCAGCACCAGCTCGTAGTAGGCGCCGGCGCCGTCGTAGTAGAAGACCGCGCCCACGGTGTCGTTGTCCGCAGGTTCGATCGTCAGCTCGTAGACATAGTCGGACCAGGCCTCCGCCCCCTCACCCCCCCAGACCAGCACCTCGTCGCCGCCATTGGTCTGGGCGTAGAGCGCCGCCGTGCCCTCGCCGTCCGGGTTGCCGAAGATCGAGCCCTTGACCAGGAACGAGGTGTCGCCGCCGGGCGTGAGATCGACCTCCTCGACCGTCGCGCTGCCGAAATCGAGCCCGTCCAGCGCCTCGTCGAAATTGAGCTGGAAGGCGCCCGGGTTGGCGCTGCCATCCAGCGGGCCGTCCACGTCCACGCCGCCCAGCGCCGCGATCTCGCCCTCGCTCAGGACATCGGGCGTGAAGGTGACGGCGTTGGTGAAGAGCTCGGAGGTGAAGCCGTTGGGCTCGGAGAACAGCAGGAAGCCGGTATCGGCATCGATGCTCCAGCGCGAGCCGTCGGTGACGTCGCCGTCCACCTGCTGGCTGTCGAGGAAGGCGCCGTTCAGGTACTTGTGCATCACCTGCGCGTCGCCGTCCTGCTCCAGCGTGATGGCGATGCGGTTCCAGGTGCCGTACTCGATCGCCCCGTCATAGTCGCCGAGGATGCCGAAGGAGGTCGTGGCCCCGTCGTCGCGGAAGTAGATCTCGGCGTCGCCGCTGTTGGTCACGTCGGTCTGGTAGAGCGCCGTGAAGCTCGAGCCCGGCGCCTCGATCAGCAGGTCGAAGATCAGCGTGTACTCGGTCAGCTGGCCGGTGGCCGCGGGGGTGACCAGGATCGCCTCGTCGCCGTCCAGCTTGTCGATGCGCGCGACGCCCGCGGCCTCGCCCGTGCCCGTCTGCCCGCCGCCGACGCCCGTGAGGTCGATGCCGGGCGTGCCGATCGTGGTGTCCAGGCTGTCGGCATTGCCGGCCGCGCCGCCGTTGAAGTCGTCCCACTCGTCGCCGTCGGCCACCGCGATCACGCCGGTACCCTTGGTGAACTCGTTCCGCGCCTGGCCATCGGCGGCCTGCCAGAACTCGGGCGTCACGAAGGACCAGCCGCGCCATTCGGTTGTGCCCTGGGGCGAGTCCGGATCGACGCTGCGCGACCAGCCGTCGGGCGCGTCATGGGTCCAGCCGATCTCGCTGGTGCCCTCGTCCACCGCCGCCTGCAGCTGGCCGTCGAGCCCGTC
>JBCBPG010000974.1:0-1677 GCA_039820865.1 Pseudomonadota bacterium | reverse complement strand
GGTGATGCCGCTCTCGACCACGGCGCGCGAGGGCTTGCCGTCGATGGCCGCGACCATGCCGACGCCGCAGGAGGCGTGCTCGGTCTCGGGGCGGTACATCCCGCGCTGGGCGAGGTCGGCGGCGCGGGTCTCGTAGGTCGCGGTACGGTCGTTGGCGGTCATATCGTTCCTCCCGGACGGGGGGTGGTCGGGGGCGGCGCGGAGGGCGCGCCGCGATCTCTCAGTGGGCGCCGTGCCCGTGTTTGTGGCCGTGTTTGTCGCCGTGTCCGTGGCTGGCGCCGTAGCCGCGCGCCTCGGCATAGAGGTGGCGCTGGTGGCGGGTCAGGATCGGCAGCGTGGCGAGATGCGCCTCGAGGTGAACGGCGCGCAGATCGGCGCGGGCGGCGGCGGCCTCGGCCGTGGCGGCGCGGACCGAGGCGGGATCGGCCGTGCCCTCGGCGAAGAGGCGGTCGAGCGCGGCCTCGGCCGCGATCACGCGGGGGCCGAGCGCCTGCGCCCCGGCCTCCATCGCGGCGAAGACCGCCTCGACCGCGGCGCGCTGGTCCGCATCGAGCGCCAGCGTCTCGGCAAGGTCGAGCACGTGGCGCGGGCCGGGATAGCCGTTGAGCTCGGCCGGCAGCGCGAAGCCCATGCCCCGGCCCGCGCGGAGATCGGCGATCTCGGCGTCCGAGAGGGCGGCTATGGGGCGCGTGTCGAGCCCGGCATAGGGCGCCTCGGCCCCCGCGAGGGTGGGCATGAGGGCGGGCAGGAGGAGGGCGGCGAGGAGGGCGAGACGGGTCACGCGCCGGCCTCCTTCTCGAAGGCCGCGATCACCTCGGCCTCGGTCAGACGGGGGCGCTCGCCCGCGAGGTCGTAGAGCGCGGGCTTGGCCTCGATGAAGATCTCGCGCGTCAGCGTCAGCCTCTCCGTGTCGAAGAGGCCGGCCGAGAGCGAGTGGAAGTCGGCCTCGACAAAGCGGTACCAGACCGGCGTGCCGCAGGTTCGGCAGAACGCCCGCTCGGCCCATTCCGACGACGCGTAGACCGAGAGGTTGTCCTCGCCCTCGACCGCCGGCTTGGCGCCCCTGGGCGCATGCAGCGCCAGCATCGGGCCGCCCCCGCAGAGCTTGCGGCAGATCCCGCAATGGCAGGCATCGGTTGTCGCGACGGGGTCGGGCAGTGTCACGCGGACGGCGCCGCAGAGGCAGGCGCCCTCGACCACGCCCTTCCCGGGCGCGCTTTCGGCCGGGGCGCTCATTCCGCTGCCACCGCGACCGAGGCGCCGAGACGCTCGGCGATGGCATCGGCGGCCTCGCGCCCGTCGCGGATCGCCCAGACCACAAGCGAGGCGCCGCGGACGATGTCGCCGGCGGCATAGACGCCGGGCAGCGAGGTCTCGTGGGTGCGGAAGTCGGCCTTGATGGTGCCCCAGCGGGTCACCTCGAGCCCCTCGACGCCCCAGAGGCGGGGCAGGTCCTCGGGCTCGAAGCCGAGCGCCTGGATCGCGAGGTCGGCCGGCTGGTCGAAGTCGGAGCCCGGGATCTCCTCGGGCGCCTGGCGGCCGGTCGAATCGGGCGCGCCGAGGCGCATCTGGATCGCGCGCACCGCCGTCACCCGGTTGTCGCCGAGAAAGCCCCTGGGCGCGGTCTGCCACTGGAAGACGACGCCCTCCTCCTCGGCATTGGCGACCTCGCGCTGG
>JBCBPG010000973.1:0-1683 GCA_039820865.1 Pseudomonadota bacterium | reverse complement strand
CCGCTCGGCCCGGCGATCCGCCCTCCAGGCGAAATAGACCGAGAACCCCGTGCCCACCATCGAGACGACGAGCCCCGCGAGCGACATCAGGAAGCCGGCATAGTCCATCCAGGATCCCGGAGGCCCATCCGTCCCGGCCGCGCCCGCTTCCTCGCCAAGCGTCACCTGTCCTTCAGGTACCGTGAGGATGGCGAGGGCGAAGAAGAACGCCATGGCGCCAAGCCCGAGGGCGACGCGGGTGAGGATGCGCATGCTTGTCTTCCTCGGCGCGGTGAGTGGCGGCGGGGCCTGTCTGTCCGCCTCTCAGCCTAGCCGCGCCGTTGCGGGCGTGCCAGCCGGTGTCGTTGGGATTCGACAGCCCGCGGGCGAGACGATAGAGAACCGCCTTGCCCGCCGGCCCGGCCCCTGTCGCCGTGCCGCTGCGGCCCGCCCGAGACCGGAGGGGTCATGGAAAACGTCGTTCTGATCATCCACCTGATCATCGCGCTCTGCCTGATCGCTGTCGTGCTGCTGCAGCGCTCGGAGGGCGGCGCGCTCGGCATCGGGGGTGGTGGCGGCGGCGTGATGTCGCAGCGGGGCGCGGGCAGCGCGCTCTCCAAGGTCACCTGGGGCCTGGCGATCGCCTTCATCACCACCTCGATCACGCTGACGATCCTGTCGGGCGGCGGCACGCGGCAGGACTCGGTGGTCGACGACTTCACCGCACCGCTGAGCGACGACGTGCAGATCCCGCTGCCGGGCGGCGGCGGGCAGAGCGGCGATGACGGCGGCGCCCTGCCGGGCGGCGGGCTGCTCGACGACGGCGCGCTCCTGCCCCCGCCCTCGGCCGACTGAGCCCGCGCGCGGGCCGGCCATGACCGCCCCCACCGGCGTCGCGGGCGCGCTCGACCGTGCGGGCGGCGCGATCGGCGACGGCCTCGCGCGGCTTGTCGACTGGGCCGCGGCGCGGCCCTGGCGGGGCATGGTGCTGGCAGGTCTGGTCGCGCTGGTCGCCGCACTGCCGGGGCTGACGGCGCTGCCGGTCACCGACCGCGACGAAGGGCGCTTCGTCCAGGCCACCAAGCAGATGATGGAGACGGGCGACTACGTCGACATCCGTTTCCAGGACGAGCCGCGCTGGAAGAAGCCCGTCGGCATCTACTGGCTGCAGGCTGCCGCCGCGATGCCCTTCGGGGCCGAGGCCGCGCCCGTCGCCGCCTACCGCCTGCCCTCGATGCTGGCGGTCGTGCTCTCGGCCATGGCGACGGTCTGGGCCGCGCGGGCCCTGGTGGCGCCGCGGGTGGCGGTGCTGGCGGGCATGGGGCTCGGCTGCGTCGTGCTGGCGGCGGCCGAGGCGACCATTGCCAAGACCGATGCCGCGCTGATGCTGACCGCGGTGCTCGCCTTCGGTGCCCTGGCGCGGATCGTCACCGGCGCGCCGGAGCGGTTCACCTGGCTTGTCTTCTGGCTCGCCATCGCCGGGGCGATCCTGCTGAAGGGACCCATCGTGCCGCTGATCGCGCTGCTGGCGGTTGTCGGGATCGCTGTCCTGCGCCGCCGCCTGCCGCCACTCGCGGGCCTGCGCCCCCTGCCCGGCCTCGTGCTGACCGCGGCCCTGGTGCTGCCCTGGCTGGTCGCGATCTGGGAGGTCTCGGGCGGCGGCTTCTTTGCCGAGGCGGTGGGCGAGGACCTGCTCGGCAAGGT
>JBCBPG010000972.1:0-1688 GCA_039820865.1 Pseudomonadota bacterium | reverse complement strand
GCCGGATGCGGCGGCGCTGGAGAGCGCGCGGCTGGGCATGCTGGCGCTGATCGAGGACTTCGCGGCCGCCGGCGGCGCGCGCCAGGACCCGCGGCTGTCGCGCCTGGTCGCGCGGCTCGCGGCGGCGCTGGAGGCGCGGGACGCGGTGCTGCTGGGCGTCCATGCGGGGCGCTTCTCGCGGCTGGTCGCGCGGGCCGACGAGATGTTCATGCCCGGCGATGCGGCCGAGCTGGTGGCGCTGGACCTGGAGCTCGCGCGCTATCTCGCCCACTGCCCCGACTGGGCGGCCTATGCCGAGGAGGTGAGCCTGCCCTTCGGCGCCGAGGCGGAGGAGCAGGCGGCGGTGGCGGATGCGGCGGTGGCGATGGCGGCGATCGCCGAGGCCGATCCCGACCTCGTGCCGGCCGAGAGCCTGGAGGCGCTGGAGCCGCTGCGCGAGGCCGCGACGCCCGAGCCCGGCGCCGACGATCCCGAGCCGGTGGCGCCCGCGATGGAGCGGCGGTCCTATCTGCGCGCCGTGCGCTCGGCGCTGCGCGCGATCGCGTACCATGCGCTCTCGCCGGTGGCGAAGGGCGCGGCCAGCGCGGTCGAGAAGGTCTCGGAGATCGCGGTGATGGGCGCGGCCGGAATCGGCGGGGTCGCGGCGCTGGGCGCGCTGGCCACGCGCCTGCCCTCCGAGTTCGGCTGGCTGCGCCTCGTTGCCGAGCGCATGGCCCAGGTCGTGGGCCTGCCGTGAGCGCCGGGCGCGGGCCCGGCGCGCGGCTCACTCCGCCCGGGGGGCGAGCGCCTCGAGGAGCCCGATCTCCCGCGCGATCAGGTACTTGCCCACCTCGCTCGTCGCCTCCAGCGGGGCGACGCGGCCGTTGGGGATCGGGTTGACGATCCCCTCACGGCGGGCGCGGTCGGCCCGGTCGCGGGCGATCGCGCCTTCGACCACGGCGCGCTTGTAGCTCGACAGCATGTCGCACATCCGCGCCATGCGCCGGGTGTAGTGGTCGTCGCCCTGGTTGAAGGCCTGGCTGCGGAAGAACGTGCAGTCGAGATCCGTGCGCGGGCGCGGGAAGTGACGGCGCCACCAGGCCCGACGCTCCGCCCGGCTGAGCCCCTCGGGCATCGGCGGCATCGACCCGGGCGCCGTGGCGGGGGTCGCGGCGGCGTGCCCCGCGCCACCGGCCCGGTCCTGCCCGGCGGGCGCCGGCGCGACCGGCGGGTGCTGCGTGGCGTCGCGCGCGGCGAGCACATGGGCCGCGTGGTCGGCGGCGGCGGATGGCGTGCCGGTGGCGGTCGGCTCACCGGCGCCGGCGGGTGCGGCGAGGAGCAGTGCAGCACCGATCAGGCAGAGGGCCGCGCCCGGCCGCCGCGGCCGTGCCGCCCCCCGGGCGCCGGCGGCCGCCAGCCCGCGGGACGAGGCCCGCCCCGAGGCCTGTCCCGAGGCCTGCCCCGAGGCCTGCCCTGCCGGCAGGCGCAGGGCCCGCGCGTCCTGGCGCCCCATGGCTGAGGGCGCCTGCCCCGAGCCCGTGTTCACGATGTTGTCCGACACCCCCATTACACGATCCTTTGCTGTTCCAGCGACATCACCCCGATACGGATCTTACCATCAGAAGCGAGAATGTCATATTTTTGTAAAGAATGCGTCGTTGCCGAGGGAACATCGCCTGCGCGCGGCCGCGCCGGGCAGAGGTGAGCGG
>JBCBPG010000971.1:0-1690 GCA_039820865.1 Pseudomonadota bacterium | reverse complement strand
GCGCCCCCGGCGCAGACGCCATCGCGCGCCGTTCCGCCGCCCGCTGCCACACCCGGCACGCCGCATGCCACGATGCGGCGCTGCGTCATTGACCGACCGGGCCTGCCCGTGCAGGTAACGCGGCGGCGCGGGTGGGCGCCGGGACAACACGCGGGGGGCGTCATGGCGCGCAGCGATTACCTCTTCACTTCGGAAAGCGTGTCCGAGGGGCATCCCGACAAGGTCTGCGACCAGATCTCGGACGCCATCGTCGACATGATCATCGCGCGCGAGCCCGAGGCCCGCATCGCCGTCGAGACCGCCGCCACCACGAACCAGGTCGTGCTGATGGGCGAGGTCAAGATCTCGCCCGACAACGCCGTCTCGGACGAGGAGATGATCGCCGCCGCCCGCCAGACGATCCGCGAGATCGGCTACATGCAGCGCGGCTTCCACTTCAAGACGGCCTCGATCGACTGCTACGTCCACGAGCAGTCGGCCGATATCGCCCAGGGCGTCGACGCCGCCGGCAACAAGGACGAGGGCGCGGGCGACCAGGGCATCATGTTCGGCTTCGCCACCAACGAGACGCCCGAGCTGATGCCCGCGCCGATCCTCTACTCCCACCGCGTCCTCGAGCTGATGGCCAGGGCGCGCCATGACGGCAGCGCCCCCCTCCTCGGCCCCGACGCCAAGAGCCAGGTCACGATCGAGTATCGCGACGGCAAGCCCGTCCGCGCCGACACCATCGTCGTCTCGACCCAGCATGCCGAACACGACACCACCGGCGCCGAGCTCAACTCCGGCGCCGTGCGCGAGATCGTCGAGCCCTATGCCCGCCAGGCGCTGCCCGACGGCTTCATCGACGACAAGACGGTCTGGCACGTGAACCCGACCGGGCGCTTCGTGATCGGCGGGCCGGACGGCGATGCGGGGCTGACGGGGCGCAAGATCATCGTCGACACCTATGGCGGCGCGGCCCCCCATGGCGGCGGCGCCTTTTCGGGCAAGGACCCCACCAAGGTCGACCGCTCGGCCGCCTATGCCGCGCGCTACCTCGCCAAGAACGTCGTCGCCGCCGGCCTGGCCGAGCGCTGCGTGATCCAGCTCGCCTATGCCATCGGCGTGGCCGAGCCGCTGGCGATCTATGTCGACGCCCAGGGCACCGAGACGGTCCCGGTCGAGCAGATCGAGAACGCCATCCGCGCCTCGATCTCGCTGACCCCCCGCGGCATCCGCACCCATCTCGGCCTCAACCGCCCGATCTACCGCCGCACCGCCGCCTACGGCCATTTCGGCCGCGCGCCCGATGCCGATGGCGGCTTCAGCTGGGAAAAGACCGACCTCGCCGACGCCCTCAAGGCGGCCGTCTGACCGCCGGTCCAACGCAAGGCCAGGGCCGGCCGTGACCGCGGCGCCCGCGCAGATCCGGCCGGCCCGTCGCGGTGACGCCGAGGCGCTGGTCGCCTTCGTCCGCGCCACCGGCGAGGGCGTGCCGGACATCGTCCCGGCCGTCGTGGCGGGCCCGGGCGAGAGCCCGCGCGACGTCGGCACCGCCCGCGCCCGGCGCGAGGGCGGCGGTTTCAGCAACCGCAACGCCCGGATCCCCGCGGGCCAGGGGCAAGCCCTCGCCAGCCTCATCGGCTATCCCCTGCCCGACGCCCCGGTCGAGACCGGCGCCGAGCGGCCGGGCTTCACCGCCACGCTCAAG
>JBCBPG010000970.1:0-1690 GCA_039820865.1 Pseudomonadota bacterium | reverse complement strand
TTTGCCGCATTTTCTTGTCGCCAGACTGAGTCAGTCTGGCTGGAAAATGCTCTAGCGCTGGCGGCGCATGTCCAGCGTCAGCGGGAACTCGGGGCTCACGCGCGGCGGGCGGGGCGCATAGCGGCCGGGCGTATGGCCGTGGGGGACGAAGCGCGCCATGCGCCGGCCCTCGGCCTCGAGGTCGTTGACCGGCTGGTCGTCAAAGCCGCGCCCGCCCGGATGGGCGACATGGTGCTCGAACCCGCCGACCGACCGCCCCGACCAGGTGTCGTAGAGGTCGATGGTCAGCGGCGCATGCACGCCCACCGTCGGATGCAGGCACTGCGCCGGCTGCCAGGCGCGGAAGCGGATGCCGGCCACCGCCACGTCCCGCCGCTCGGTCGGCGTCAGCGGCACCTGCCAGCCGTTGCACGAGACGGCATAGCGCCCGCCGAGATCGCCGGTGAGCTTGAGCTGCACCCGCTCGAGCGAGCTGTCGACATAGCGCGCCGTGCCGCCGATGGCGCCGGTCTCGCCCAGGACGTTCCAGGGCTCGATGGCGTTGCGCAGCTCCATGGTGATGCCGCGATGGACCACGTCGCCGCAGAGGGGGAAGCGGAACTCGAACTGCGCGCGGAACCACTCGGGGCTGAAGTCGATGCCCAGCCCCTCGGACAGCTCGTCCAGCACCTGGCAGAAATCGGCCCACACGTAATGCGGCAGCATGAACCGGTCATGCAGCGCCGTGCCCCAGCGCACGGGCGCCCGGCGCTGCGGCGCGCGCCAGAACCAGGCGATCAGCGCCCGCAGCACCAGCGCCTGCGCCAGCCCCATGCGCGGATGCGGCGGCATCTCGAAGGCGCGGAACTCGACCAGCCCCAGCCGCCCGGTCGGCCCGTCGGGCGAATAGAGCTTGTCGATGCAGATCTCGGCGCGGTGGGTGTTGCCGGTGAGGTCCGTCAGCAGGTCGCGAAAGATCCGGTCGGTCAGCCAGGGCGGCGGCGTCTCGCCCGCGGCCTCGGCCTCGGCCAGCGCGATCTCCAGCTCGTAGAGCACGTCCTCGCGCGCCTCGTCGACGCGCGGCGCCTGGCTGGTCGGCCCGATGAAGGTGCCCGAGAACAGGTAGCTGAGCGACGGATGCGCCTGCCAGTAGCGCACCAGGCTCGCCAGCAGGTCGGGCCGGCGCAGGAACGGGCTGTCGGCCGGCGTCGCGCCGCCCACGACGATATGGTTGCCCCCACCCGAGCCCACCATCCGCCCGTCATGCATGAACTTGATCGTGTCGAGCCCCTCGTGACGCGCCGCCTCGTACAGCGTCTCGGTGATGTGGCACTGCTCCTCCCAGCTATGCGCCGGCTGGACGTTGACCTCGATCACCCCGGGATCGGGCGTCGCCTTGACCACGTTCAGCCGGTAGTCGTGGGGCGGCGCATAGCCGTCCAGGTGCACCGGCAGGCCCGTGGCGGCGGCGGCTTCCTCGACCGCGGCGACCATGTCGACATAGGCGTCGGCAAAGGGCACGGGCGGCAGGAAGATGCTCAGCACCCCGCCCTTCGGCTCGACCGTGATGGCCGTGCGCACGGCATCGACCAGCACCGCGCGCGCGGGATCGGCGCCGACGGCGGCCAGCGTCGTGGCCGGGATCGCGGCCGGGTCGGGCACGCGGCGCTGCGAGAGCGGCGGCAGCGGGCGCCGCCCCGCGGGGCCGGGA
>JBCBPG010000969.1:0-1691 GCA_039820865.1 Pseudomonadota bacterium | reverse complement strand
GCGGCTGCGCGACCGGCTGGCCACCGCCCAGCGCCAGGAGGCGATCGCCCAGCTCGCCGCCGGCGTGGCGCACGACTTCAACAACCTGCTCTCGGTCGTGCGCCACGCCGGCGGCGAGCTGGGCGATCGCCTCCTGGCGCTGGGCGGTGGCCAGCCGGTCGCGCAGCCGCGCCCGCTCACGCTCGTTCTCCTGGCGTTCGCTGATGTCGCGGGTCACGCAGACGAGGCCGATGCCGCGCAGCAGCGTGAGCGACACCTCCTGCTCCACCGGCCGGCCGTCGCGTGCACGCCCGGTGACCTCGGTGCGCCAGGTGCCGCGCTCCATCAGGACAGGCACGCCCACCTTCTCGATCACCGCGGCCTGGTCGGGCTCGTAGAGCGACTGCCAGGGCATGCCGAGGATCTCGCTCTCTCGCTCGAAGCCGAACATGTGGAGGTGGGCGGTGTTCATGTAGACGAAGCGGCCGTCCTCGTCCGTCACCGCGATGCCGTCCTGGGTGGCGTCGATCGCGGCGGCGCGCTGGGCCAGCATGCGCTCGGTCGCCTTGAGGCTGGTGACGTCCGTCGCGATCGAGACCGCGCCGCCGTCGCGCAGCGGCCGGTCGTTGACCAGCAGGATGCGCCCGTCCGGCAGACGCTCCTCGCGGTTGAGCGAGCCGCCCATCACCGTCGCCAGCCGCTCGCGCGCGAGCCGGCGGGCCTCCGCCCGCGCCGTGCCCAGGTGCTCGAGCCGCTGGCACCAGGCATCCTCGAAGCGCACACCCTCGGCCCAGACGACGCCGGGTTCCTCGAAGAACTCGTGGAAGCGGGGGTTCGAGAACACGACGCAGCCATGGGCGTCGAGCAGCAGGAACCCCTCCGGCGCGGCCGAGAGCGCGCCGACCAGCCGCGCCTGAGCCTCGTCGCGCGCCGCCTCGGCCTCGCGCTCGACCGTGGCGTCGACCTGGGTGGCGACCAGGTGCTCGACCGTGCCGTCGGCGCCCTTGAGCGGGTAGAGCGTCAGCCGGTTCCAGAACGGCACCCCGTCGCGGCGCGAGTTGCGCAGGATGAAGGTGCCGCCCTGGCGCGTCGCCACGGCCTGGCGCAGGCGCGCGCGCTCGGGGCTGTCGGACGGCTCGTCCGAGAGGAAGCGGCAGTTGCGCCCCAGCACCTCCTCGCGCGGATAGCCCGACAGCGCGGTGAAGGCGTCGTTGACGTAGACGAGCGGCAGCGCCGGGTCGCGCGCATCCGCGATCGCCACGCTGGCCGAGGAGCCGTCGATCACGCCCGCGAGCAGGCGGTTGCGCTCGCTGAGCGCGAGGGTGCGCAGCGCCTGTGCCGCAAGATCGGCCAGGCGCGCCAGCAGTGTCTTGCAGGCCGGGCCGAAATGCGCGGGTGTGGCCGAGAGGGCCATGATGACGCCAAGCTGGCCACCCGGCAGCCTGAGCCGCGCGGTGAGCGCCGAGCGCATCGCCCTGAGCGGTGCCGGCACCGCGCCCCACCAGGCCAGCGCGGCGGTGTCGGCGATGCGTCGCGCGCCGCGCCCGCGCAGCAGGTCGGGCGGCATCGACCGATCGGCGAGCGCGGGGTCGACCGCCTCGGCCACCAGCGGCCCGGCACCGTCGTCGCGCACCAGCACGACCTGGTCGCAGCCGAGGCTCTTCTGGACCGAGACCAGCAGCCGGCCCACGGCCTCGTCAGGCCGGTCGGTG
>JBCBPG010000968.1:0-1696 GCA_039820865.1 Pseudomonadota bacterium | reverse complement strand
CGCTAACACCCGCGCGCCGGGCCATGGGGCGGGCAACGGAACGGGCGGTGGATCGGGCGATGGACAAGCATTTCGACGCGAAGACGGCCGAGGCGCGCATCTCCGGAGCCTGGGAGGCCGCGGGCGCCTTCCGCGCCGGCGCCAACGCGCGAGAGGGCGCCGAGAGCTTCGCCATCGTCATCCCGCCGCCCAACGTCACCGGCTCGCTCCACATGGGGCATGCGCTCAACAACACGCTGCAGGACATCCTGGTGCGCTGGCACCGCATGCGCGGCTTCGACACGCTCTGGCAGCCCGGCCAGGACCATGCCGGCATCGCCACGCAGATGGTCGTCGAGCGCGCGCTGGCGGCGGAGGGCGCCCCCGGCCGGCGCGAGATGGGCCGCGAGGCCTTCGTCGAGCGCGTCTGGCAGCAGAAGGACGAGAGCGGCGGCACGATCATCGAGCAGCTGAAGCGCCTCGGCGCCTCCTGCGACTGGTCGCGCAACCGCTTCACGCTGGGCCGCGACGACGCCGACCAGATGTCGCGCGCCGTGATCGAGACCTTCGTGACGCTCCACGAGCAGGGCCTCATCTACCGCGACAAGCGGCTGGTGAACTGGGACCCGCATTTCGAGACCGCGATCAGCGATCTCGAGGTCGAGCAGGTCGAGATCCGCCCCTCGAAGACCGGCGGCAAGCTCTGGCGCTTCCGCTATCCCCTCGCCGACGGCGCCACCTACGAGGCACCGACCGCCTGGGACGAGGAGGGCAACCCCACCGCCTTCGAGACGCGCGACTACATCGTGGTCGCCACCACGCGCCCCGAGACGATGCTGGGCGACACGGGCGTCGCCGTGCACCCGGAGGATGCGCGCTACACCCATCTCGTCGGCCGCCACGCGATCCTGCCGCTGGTCGGCCGGCGCATCCCCATCGTGGCCGATACCTATGCCGACCCCGAACAGGGCACCGGCGCGGTCAAGATCACGCCCGCCCACGACTTCAACGACTTCGAGGTGGGCCGCCGCTGCGGCCTGCGCACCATCAACGTCATGACGTCGAAGGCCGCGATGTGGCTTGAGGGCAATGCCGGTTTCCTGGCCGAGGCCGACCCGGAGCCGGACGCCCTCGCGCTCGACGGCAAGGACCGCTACGAGGCGCGCACCCGCATCGTCGAGCTGATGGAGATCGCCGGCCTCCTCGACGGCATCGACGACCACCCCCACCAGGTGCCCCATGGCGACCGCTCCAAGGTCGCGATCGAGCCCTTCCTCACCGACCAGTGGTTCTGCGATGCCGCCACGCTGGCCAAACCCGCCCGCGAGGCCGTGGCCTCGGGCGCAACCCGCTTCGTGCCGCCCAACTGGGACAAGACCTATTTCAACTGGCTCGACGACATCCAGCCCTGGTGCATCAGCCGCCAGCTCTGGTGGGGCCACCAGATCCCCGTGTGGTACGCGCCCGACGGGACCCCCTTCTGTGCCCGTACCGAGGCCGAGGCCCTGGACGCCGCGCGCGCGCGGTTCGGCGAGGAGGTGGCGCTCACCCGCGACCCGGACGTCCTCGACACCTGGTTCTCGTCGGCGCTCTGGCCGTATTCGACGCTCGGCTGGCCGGACGAGACGCCGGAGCTTGCGCGCTACTACAAGACCGACGTGCTGGTGACGGGCTTCGACATCATCTTCTTCTGGGTGGCCCGGATGATGATGATGGG
>JBCBPG010000967.1:0-1664 GCA_039820865.1 Pseudomonadota bacterium | reverse complement strand
GATGCCGACATGCTGGTCTTCTATGCCGGTCACGGCTTCCAGGTGGCCGGCAACGACTATCTCGTGCCGGTCGATGCCCGGCTCGACGGCATCCGGGACGTGCCCTTCGAGACCGTGCGCCTCGACAGCGTCTTCCGCCTGATCGGGGCCTCGTCGCGGCGCCATGTCTCGTTCATCGATGCCTGCCGCAACAACCCGTTCCCCGGCGCCGAGGTGCAGGTGGTCCCGGGCGGTCCGCTCATGACGCCGCAGCAGGGCTTTGGCGAGCCCGAGGTGCCGGGCGAGGGGCTGGTCGCCTATTCGACCGCCCCGGGCACGCTGGCGCTGGACGGCACGGGCGAGGCGCACAGCCCCTTCGCCACCGCGCTGCTCGACCGCGCCGCGCGCCGGCCTGAGGACGCGATGACGGCGATCCTGGGCGAGGTGCGGCGCGACGTGCGGCGCATGACGGGCGGTGCGCAGACGCCGACCTGGGTCTCGCGCCTCGACGATCGCCTCGCCTTCACGGCCAAGGCGACGGCGCCCGCGGACATCTCGCTGGCCGAGGCGGCGGGCGAGCTGATCGCCACCGATGCTCTGGCAGCCCCGGTGGTGGCCTCGGCGGTCGCCTCGGGGGTCGCCACCCCCGTCCCGGTCAGCGCCTCGGGCGTGCCGCAGGCCATCCGCCTCGAGGCGCCGCGGGAGAAGACCGTGGCCATCGGCGCCCGCCTCCTCGCCGCGCTCGACCTGCCGGGCGGGGCCGAGGTGACGCTCTCGGGCAGCGGGCGCCATGGCGGGCTGATAATGGCGACCGGCGCGGGCGCGCTGCTCTCCCGCCCCTCGGCCCGCTTCACGGCCCAGACGGCGGGCAGCGTGCTCTACCGCCTCGGCCCCCAGCAGGCCGAGACGCGGCTCTCCAACTTCCGCGACACGCCCGTGGTCGAGGAGAGCTTTGCCGCGCGGATCGACACGCCGGGCAGCGCGCCCCGGCAGGTCAGCGTCACCCTCGCGCTGGTGCCGGATGCCTGCGATCTCGAGGCGGGCGAGTGGTTCGACACCCAGGGCGTCGGCCTCTACCGCGCCAACGACGTGATCAAGCCCCGCCGGGCGGTCACGGCCTGCGAGGGTTCGGTCGCGCGCTATCCCGACCATGCCCGCTTCCGCTTCCAGCTCGGCAAGGCCCTGTTCGCGGCGGGCGATCTGGACGAGGCCGAGGTGGCGCTCAGGCAGGCGGCCGAGATGGGGCACCTGCGCGCCTGGCACCGCCTCGGCCTGCTCTATGCCGAGAAGGGGCAGATCACCCGCGCCGAGACCGCCTTCGAGACGGGCGTGGCCGAGGGCGATCCGGCCGCCGCGGCAGGTCTCGCCCAGCTCCTGCTCGAGGAACGGCCCGCCACGGTCGACCGCGACGAGGCCTGGGAGCTGATCGCCTATGCCACCGACTTCGGCATGTGCGACGCCTATCAGGCGGCGGCCGACTACTACGACCAGTTCGCGGCCGACAAGGCCTGGGCCGCGCGGTTCGAGGCGGAGGCCGAGGTGCGCGACGTCTTCTGCCGGCGCGACAGCGACCGCGGCGGCATCGTGCCGATCGTCGAGCGTGGCGACGGCGGCAATGACGGCGGGGGCGGCGGCTACTGACCCGGCGGCCGCCATGACGGGGCCGGGGGCGCGTCCTCAGATCG
>JBCBPG010000966.1:0-1709 GCA_039820865.1 Pseudomonadota bacterium | reverse complement strand
GGGGTGGGGGTTGGTGTTGGGGGGGGGTGGGGCCCCGCGGGCGGGGGGCGGCCGGGCCCGCCCCCGGGGGGGGGGGGGGGGGGGGCCCGTGGGGGGGGGGGCCCGGCCGCGGCAGGTCGGGTGCTTGCCCGGTGCTGGCCCGGTGCTGGCCCGGTGCAGCCAGAGCAGCGACTGTGCGGACCCGGTGCGGACCCGGTACGGACCCCGTAAGGGGCAAGGGGCGGGCCAAGAGGCGGGCGGGCGGGCAGGGCTGTTCCGGCGCCCGCCCGCCGCGCGGCGGCTCAGTCCCTCAGCCGCTCAGCATGTGGGCCATGGCCTCGTTCTCGGCCTCGATCTCCTCGATCCGCGCCTTGACCACGTCGCCGATCGACAGCAGCCCCGCCAGCTGGCCGCGCAGCATCACCGGCATGTGGCGGAAGCGCCCGTTGGTCATGCGCTCGAGCACCGAGAGCGCGTCCTCGTCGGGCGAGCAGGTGGTGACCTTGCGGGTCATGATCGAGCTCACCGGCTGGTTCAGGGCGGCCGGGCCCTCGCTGCCGATCTGTCGGACGATGTCGCGCTCGGACAGGATGCCGAGCATGCCGCCGGTCTCGTCCGCCACGACCAGCGCACCGATCCGCCGGGTCGACAGCCGGGCCGTCGCCTCCGAGATCCTGGCGTCCGGGCCGATGGTCTCGACGGCGGTCGAGCCCTTGAGCTTGAGGATCTGCATCACCTTCATCGCGCTCTCCCTTGTTGTGGGCGCCCGGCGCGGGATGTCCCGAACCGGGACGCCTCTCTCGTATGGTGCGACAGCTTTCCATCAAGCCTGCGACCGCTCCGGGCGGCTGTCAATTCCCGAGCGTGACGGGACGGTGACGGCGCGCCGCTCGGGCGAGGCAGGGTGACCCCGGCCGTCGGGGGGGCTAGCCTCGCCCGGTGGCGGCGCGCTCAGGGGGGACGATGGCAGGGCTGGACTTCACCGAGGCGGCGGCCGAGCGGCTGGAGCGGGTCTATCTCGGCCAGGACGTGACGGCCCAGCGCGCCGATACCCTCGCCCGCCTCGCGCTGGCGCCGGGCGAGCGGGTGCTCGATGTCGGCAGCGGTCCGGGATACCTGGCGGCCGACATCGCCCGGGCGGTGGGGCCGGCCGGCCGGGTCGTCGGCATCGACGTCTCCGAGACGCTGCTGGCGCGGGCCACGGCGCGCGCGGCCGAGGCGGGGCTCGACGGCCGGCTCACCTATGGCGCGGGCGACGCGCAGGTGCTGGAGGGCGGGGTGCTGGAGGGCGCCGGGGCCTTCGACGCGGTGGTGAGCACGCAGGTGGCCGAGTACCTGCCCGCGCCCGAGCGCTTTCTCGCCGCCGCCTGTCGCCGGCTGCGCCCGGGCGGTCGGCTGCTGGTGATCGCGACCGACTGGGACGGGGTGATCTGGTTCAGCGAGGACCGGGCCCGGATGGCGCGCGTGATGCAGGCCTGGGAGGGGCACTGCGCCGATCCGCGGCTGCCGCGCCGGATGCGGCCGATGCTGTCGGCGGCGGGCTTCGGGTCGATCCGCGTCTCGGCCTTTCCGCTGGTCAATCTCGAGATGGCGCCGGGCAGCTATTCGGCCGGGGTGGCGGATTTCGTCCGCGCCTGGATGATCCGCGAGGGCGGCGATGCGGGCGAGGCCGAGGCCTGGTTCGCCGAGCTCGAGGCGCTGTCGGCGGCGGGTCGGTACTTCTTCGCCTC
>JBCBPG010000965.1:0-1710 GCA_039820865.1 Pseudomonadota bacterium | reverse complement strand
GACGCTTGCGCGCCGGGCCCTGGGCCAGGAGGGGGAGAGGCGGGATGGACCTGTTCCGGGCGGCGGAGCGGCTGATGGCCATGGACGACCGGGCCTGGGCGCGGCATGCGAGCGATGCCAGCGTCTACACGCGCATCGCCTCGAGCGTGCCGTGGTTCCTGGCGCTCTGGAGCGTGCACTGGATCGGTGGCTGGGCGGTCGTGCCGCTGGGCCTGATGGCGGCCTGGACGGTGGCGAACCCGCGGCTGTTCGCGGCGCCCGCGCGGGCCGATGGCTGGGCCCAGCGGGGCGTGCTGGGCGAGCGGGCCTTCCTCAACCGCGCCATCGTGCCGATCCCGGTCGCGTTCGTGCGGGCGGGCTGGATCACGACGGCGGTGGCGATCGTCTTACTGGCGGTCACGATCTGGGGGCTGGTCATCGGTGACATCGCGCTGGCGGCGACGGGCTGGGCCGGGGCGCTCGTGGCCAAGCTGTGGTTCGTCGACCGGATGGCCTGGCTATGGGGCGAGATGAAGGACCGCCACCCGGTCTATGCGGCCTGGGCACGGGCCGACTGGCGCGCGCGTCTGGAGGTGTGAGCCGCGGCCCGGAGCGACCCGGTACGGCCGGGACCGCGCGTCGCTCAGAGCGCGGGATCGGCGCTGACCACGACGTCCTTGTCGTCATCGTCATCGTCATCGTCGACGAGGTCGATGGCGTCCACGTCCTCGGAGGTCTCCGGTGTCTCCTCGCTCGGCAGCGGGGTCGGTGCGTCGATCGGGCAGAGCGTGCCGGCATTGAGATCGGTATGCGGGATGATCCGCACGAACCGCGGCCGGATGATCAGGTCCGAGTACCAGCGCTTTTCGCCCCAGTAACCGGGGATGACCGGATCGTAGAGCGCCGACAGCTCGGTCATGACCACCGATCCCTGTTCGGCAATCGTCGGCATCACGTCGAGCGGGATCGTGTCGTCGACCATCGGCGTCAGGAGGGACACCTTGGTCTTCAGCTCGGGGTACTTGACCAGGTCGATCTGGGTTTCGACCTGGCTCCACATCACCCGGTACTTGCCGTCGGCGAGGCAGATGCTGGTTACCCGCATCGAGTGCTGGTCCATGTAGCTTGGCAGCAGCTTGGTCTGCAGGGCGAACAGGTCCTGCACCGTCTTGGTATCGACCACGTCGTAGCGGCTGGTGATGTCGTTGACCGCGTGCGAGGTCTTGGCGAGGTGGGTGCTGGAGCGGAAGGCGTTGAAGCCGGTGAAGCAGGCCACCAGGAGCACGATCAGCGTCGGGAACAGCACGCTGAACTCGAGCGCGATGCTGCCGCGCCGGGCCCGCAGGAAGCGGGCGAGGGCGTCGGCCAGCCGGATGCGGGCCAGCGCAGGCGTCGAGAGGCGGGATGTCGGACGGGTCATCATGGCTGGCCTCGGGGCTCCCTCAGGGCTCGTTCATGAAGGCGCTGTAGTGCGCGATCTGGTAGCCGCCGGTGCTGTCGAGGGGCATGTTCAGCCCGATGCCGATACCGGGCAGCAGCGCATCGACGGTCAGGCAGGCGCGGACGAACATGATCTCGCTGCGCTGGCCGGGCAGCAGGGTGACGACGGGATCGACCTTGCCGGTACGGTCGACGCAGTTGGGCTGGTTGCTCGGGTAGGCGGCGGCCGGATTGAAGGCGACGAGTTCGATCACCAGGTCGCGCTCGCAGTTGGCGATGGCGGGGGCGTTG
>JBCBPG010000964.1:0-1712 GCA_039820865.1 Pseudomonadota bacterium | reverse complement strand
CGATGGCGATGATGCCGACGCCGATCAGGCTGAGCGCCCAGACACGGTCGAGGTCGAACCAGCCCTGGCGCAGGAACCTGAGGCCGAGCCAGCGGTGGACGCCATAGGCGAGCGCGCCGCCCGAGGCGACCATCGCCGCGGTATGGGCGATCGCCACGGCCAGCGCCACGATCAGGCCATGGGCCATCAGCGTGCCGGCGGCGAGGTGTCCGACACCATGGTCGCCGGCCTCGACCTCGATCCCGCAGATGCCGAGATAGATCGGCACCAGCATCAGCGCCGCGCCATGGGCAATGGCCACCAGGAAGGACCAGAGGCCGAGGCGGGACGGCGGCACGCGGGCCAGGAACCGGGGATGGCGGTTGGTGATCAGGAGCCAGAGGCCGAAGACCACCAGCATCCCTGCCGCGCCCACCTGGATCTCCTGCTGCCAGGTGACCAGCGTGACGAGCGCGGCGAAGGGCAGCAGGATCGCCAGCATCGCGACCAGGTGACCCGCCGCCAGCGCCCCCAGCGCCGGCCAGAGCGCTGCCGGGCGCTGCTCCATCAACGCCGCGGAGACCGCGAGCGGCCAGCCCATGCCCGGGTTCAGGCCATGGTAGATGCCGCTCGCGATCACGGCCAGCCAGAGGCCGGCGATGCCTTCGACGCCCAGGGTCAAGGGCTCAGGCGTTGGGGTAGCAGAAGCTGTCCGTCGAGCAGTCGCCGCCCTCCAGACGGATCTGGTGGCTGCGATAGCCCTCGGGGAATTCGACGTAGAACTTGGGATCCAGCGTGATCCCGCCGTTCTCGCCCACGTCTGCCTTCACCATCGCCGCCGGCACGCCGTCGGGATAGAACTGGTCGTCCCAGGTCGAGTAGAGCGAGTTGGTCCAGTAGACGCGCTTGCCGTCGCGGCTGATCTCGACCATCTGCGGCCCGCCGCGATAGTCGCCGCCCGAGGGATGCGCGGTCTTGCGGGTGATGCCGCCGATATGGACCGAGCCGGCGAGGGTCGGGTTCATCGGGTCGCTGACATCGTACTGGCGCATCTCGCCCGTCCCCCAGCACGAGACGTAGAGATAGCGGTCGTCAAGGCTGAGATCGATGTCGGTCACCAGCGGCGGCACGGCCTCGAAGCCCTTGAGGAGCGGCGGCAGGTCGTCGGCCTTGGCCGGCTCGGGCGGGATGGTCGCGGTCTTCCTGGCGTGGAACTGCCCGCCCTCGCGCCACCAGGTCCAGATCGAACCCTCGAGGTTGGTCGTGTCGACCACCACGCCGCAGAAGCCGTATTCCTTGATCGGATCGTGGGCGGGCCGGATCTCCAGCGCCATCTGGTGGTTGGCGCCGAGGTCGATGGTCTGGACGTTGCGCCGCTCGCGCAGGTTCCAGAAGTGGAGCCGGTGGCCGTACTTGTTCGAGAGCAGGTCCTCGGGGACGATGCCGCCCTCGAACTGCGGCGGCAGGCCCCATTCCGAGCTCACCATGTAGTCGCGCGGCAGGTTCCACCAGAAGTCGTACTGCTTGTCCTGGGGCCCGCGGTCGATCTCGTAGCGGCCGATCACCTCGAAGGTCTGGCAGTCCATGATGAAGATGCCCGGCGGGCCGTCGGTGCCGTCCGGGCCGCCGCCGCCCAGCGTCGAGACATAGATGCCCTCGGGGCCGCAATGGATCGTGTGCGGGCGCGAGTAGCCGGTCTTGGCGAAGACCTCCTCGGGCTCGATGATCTTGTG
>JBCBPG010000963.1:0-1714 GCA_039820865.1 Pseudomonadota bacterium | reverse complement strand
CTGATGAGTTTTTGGCAACTTACGATAGCGCTCTGAAGAAACCGATTCCACTCGGCAAGACATTGCTGACAGCCGGGACCAACCCGATCTTCTGTGTAACGGAAGTTGAGGTTTGAATGCCCGGTCCTTCGAAGCATCGCCTCGTCGCGCTCACGCCGCTGATCCAAAAACGGATCGACGCGCTGGCAACCGGCGCCACCGCTCGGCTCAAGGACTTGCTCGAGCCTGACTGGCAGGACGTCGCCGACAAGCCCGGGCTCGACGCGATCTTTGCCCGCTACGTCGCCCGCGGCGGGCGGTTCAGCGGGCTCGTGCCCTGCGCGGACAACCTGCCCGGCAACCGCCGGTATCGGAGGATCTGATGCTCGACTGGATGGCCTGGACCTGGCCGACGGCCACCTTCTTCCTGTTCATCGTCGCGGCGCTCGTCGTGATGACGCTGCTGGCGATCCGGTTCCCCGAGACGCCGCGGGTCGGCATCCTGCGCATCGAGACGACGCGGGGCGACCGTCTCTTCATCACGCTGCTGGGCTCGGCGTTCATCAACCTCGCCTGGCTCGGCCTCGTCGACGCGCCGCAATGGGGTGCGCTGATCGTCTCGGCCGTCTACGCTGCCTTCGTGTTCCGCTTCGTCTGAGCGGCCAGCCACTCAGACCTCTTGCGCTTGGTCTGAGCGGCCAGCCACTCAGACCAAGCATCACCCGGGCCGGCGGCATCCGCATCGCCGGCCTCAACCAACCCCACCGGGAGGACCGCCCATGACCCTGCGTCTCACCGCGAGCACCGCGCTCGCCCTCGCCCTTCTGACCGCGCCCGCGAGCGCCGGCATGGAGGAGGCGATCGAGTTCCTCGACACCGAGATCGGCGATCTCTCGGTCCTGTCGCGCGCCGAGCAGGAAGCCGAGATGCAGTTCTTCGTCGACGCGGCCGAGCCCTTCCAGGGCATGGAGATCCGCGTCGTGTCGGAGACCATCACCACCCATGCCTACGAGGCCGAGGTGCTGGCGCCCGCCTTCACCGCGATCACCGGCATCCAGGTCACCCATGACCTGATCGGCGAGGGCGACGTCGTCCAGAAGCTGCAGACCCAGATGCAGTCGGGCGAGAACATCTACGACGCCTATGTCAACGACAGCGACCTGATCGGCACCCACAGGCGCTACCAGCAGGTGCGCAACCTGACCGACTGGATGGCGGGCGAGGGCGCGGACGTCACGCTGTCGACGCTGGACGTGGACGACTTCATCGGCACCCAGTTCACCACCGGCCCGGACGGCAAGCTCTACCAGCTGCCCGACCAGCAGTTCGCCAACCTCTACTGGTTCCGCTACGACTGGTTCAACGACGACAAGAACAAGGCCGACTTCAAGGCCGCCTATGGCTACGACCTGGGCGTCCCGGTCACCTGGTCGGCCTATGAGGACATCGCCGAGTTCTTCACCGGCCGCGACCTCAGCCACATGGGCGTCGAGGGCGAGGTCTATGGCAACATGGACTACGGCAAGAAGGACCCCTCGCTCGGCTGGCGCTTCACCGATGCCTGGATGTCGATGGCCGGCATGGGCGACGTGGGCGAGCCGAACGGCCTGCCGGTCGACGAATGGGGCATCCGCGTCAACGAGAACAGCCAGCCGGTGGGCAGCTGCGTCGCGCGCGGCGGGGCCACCAACAGCCCGGCGGCGGTCTATGCGGTGACCAAGGCGATCGAGTGGCT
>JBCBPG010000962.1:0-1718 GCA_039820865.1 Pseudomonadota bacterium | reverse complement strand
TTCCAGGATATCATCCGGCGGCAGGCGGGCTCGGCGCCTCACGCCGGCGCTGGGGGGCCGACGGAGGAACGGACGGCTGGCGAAGCGCATCCACGACGCGGAGCCTGCCGCCCGTAGCGGCGAACCGGGCGGCATGGGCCGGTCGGGTATTGGATCGCGGCGTGAGGCCGGCGGTGGTCGCGATCCGTGCCCCGTCGGGCGAGGGGCGGGCGGGCGAGTGCGGGGGGGGGCGAACGCTGGCGGGCGGCGGCGAGGCTGAAGAACGGCCTGTCGTTCAGCAGTTTGTCCCGCATCCGGGCATCGAACGCTGCGCAGATGGCGCTCTGCTGCGGCTAGCCGGGCGCGATGACATGCCAGGCGACGCCGGCCGACCGCGTCCGGGCGAGCACGGCGTTCGACGTCAATACCGCGCTGCGATCCGGGACGATCAGCGCGGGCTTGCCGCGCTTGGCCTCGAGCGCTCGTGCCCCGCGCCTGCCGGCGATCGGGGTACCGACCACCACCGCCAGGCATTCCCGCCTCACGTCGTCGGCGACGCTCAGGAAGCACAGGCGCCGTCCGCTGACGCGCTGGTCGTGCATGACGTCGAGCGACCGGCGGGCACTCGGCGTCGCTGCCGCCGGGATCGGCCCGCCTGTCCAGGTCGCCTTCCGGCGCCCGCGTCTCCGGCGCAGGACGAGCCTATCCTCGCACTGCGCCAACTGTCGGGAGATCGGCTCGTGATCGGCCGCATCGATGCCGATCCCGTTGCCCTCGACCCGGATCGCCACCGCCACGCCCGCCTCGCCCGGCACAACGTCCGATCGGCAGGCAACCGTGGCGGCGCGCCCGGGTCGGCATCCTCAGCCCGCAGACGCGGGCGCGAACCCTCAGCCCTTGGACGCCAGCAGCCCCGCGACATAGCCCGGCAGCGCAAAGGCACCGACATGGACGCCGGGCGTGTAGTAGCGCGTCCCGATCCCGGCGGCGGCGTACCGCGCCGCCAGGGTCTCGACCGGAACCGATCGCGCCGCCCCGTCCGTCCCCCAGCCGAAGGCCATCGGCCCGAAGGCATAGGTCGGGATGGTCGCCAGATAGCAGGTCGCGTCCGAATAGAGCGCGCCAAAGGCCCGCATCGTCGCCGCCAGTTCGTCCGGCTGCAGGAAGGGCACGCCGTTCTGCGTCACCATGATCCCGCCCTCGGCGAGGCAGGCCTTGGCGCGGCCGTAGAAGGTCTCGGTGAACAGCACCTCGCCCGGCCCGATCGGATCGGTCGAATCGCTGATGATCACGTCGAAACGCCGGTCGGTCCCGGCCACGAAGTCCGCCCCGTCCGCGATCACCAGGTCCAGCCGCGGGTCCTCGAACGCCCCCGCCGACAGGCTCGGCAGGTACTGCTTCGAGAACTCGACCACACCCGCATCGATCTCGACCATCGTCACATGCTCGACCGAGCCATGGCGCAGCACCTCGCGCGCCATCCCCCCGTCGCCACCGCCGATGATCAGCACGCGCTTCGCCGCCCCATGCGCCAGGATCGGCACATGCGCCAGCATCTCGTGATAGATGAACTCGTCCGCCTCGGTGGTCTGGACCACGTCGTCCAGCGTCAGCACCCGGCCGAAACGCGGGTTCTCGAAGACCCGGATCCGCTGGATCGCGCTCTCGCTGTCATAGAGCACGCGGCTCTCGCGCAGCATCTGCGCATGATCCTCGTACAGGGCCTCGATCGTCCAGCC
>JBCBPG010000961.1:0-1721 GCA_039820865.1 Pseudomonadota bacterium | reverse complement strand
TCGCCCGCGGCCTATCGCAGGCGCACGCAGGCGGCCGCGGCCCTCGCCGCCCACCGCCGCGCCGAGGCCTGAGGCGGGGCACGACGGTCGCAAGCCCCGCGTCGCGGATGCCGCGGGCAGGGCACGCCGTCGGTCGATCCGCCGGGAGTGGGCGGGGCAGGGCGACGGCCGCGCTCAAGGGCACGGTTGCCACCCGGCGGCCGGGCTGCCTATGCAGGAGGGGTCTGCGGTCCCTGCTCCGGGCGCGGGGCGGGCCCGGGACGCGTGTCGTGTCGGGGTCGCGCCCGTTGCCGCGGGCCGGCCCTCGTGAGGGGGTCATCATGCGCCATCGCCTCGCCTCGCTTCACCCCGCGGTGCTGATCGCCCTCACGGCGGTCGCGGTGGTCGCCTCGGTCGTCGCGCTCGGCTGGTGGCTGGGTCTCGTGCCGCCGGGCACCGTCACCATGGCGAGCGGCCGGTCCGGGGGCGGATACCACGCCGTCGCCGAGCGTTATCGCAGCATCCTCGCGCGCGACGGCATCACCCTCGAGGTGATCGAGACCGCGGGCTCGGTCGAGAACGGCCGCCTGCTCGCCGATGGCACGGCCGACGTGGCGCTGATGCAGGGCGGCGTCGTGCTGCCCGAGGGCGCGCGGGCCGAGGCGCTGGCCGGCGTCTTCCTCGAACCCTTCCTCGTCTTTCACCGCAGCGCGCTGCCCGAGGCGCATGATCCGACCACCTGGGACCGGCTGCGCGTGGCGCTGGGCGAGCCCGACAGCGGGACGCGCGCGGCAATCGATGCCGCGACCGCGGCGCTCGGCCTCGAGGTCGCGCCGCGGGAGACGGTGCCGATCGGCGGCCGGGCGGCGGCCGACGCGCTGATCGCCGGCGAGGTCGACGTGGCGGTCTTCGTCACCGCGATCGACGCGCCCTTCATGCGCGACCTGCTGGCCTCCGAGACGGTGACGCTGGCGCCGGTGCGCGATGTCGAGGCGGTGACGCGCCGGCTGCCCTACCTGATCGAGGGCGACATCCCGCCGGCGGCCATCGACTATGTCCGCCGCATCCCCGAGGAGCGGGTGATGCTGACCGCGGTCCTGGCCTCGCTGGTGATCCGCGAGGGGCTGCACCCGGCGATCGTCGACCGGCTGACCCGGGCGGCGATCCAGGTCCATGCCGGCGAGGTGGACCTCATCAGCCGCGACATGCGCTTTCCCCATACCGACGGGCTGTCGCTGCCGGTGAACGGGCAGGCCGAGGCGATGATCCGCGACGGCCCGACGCCACTCGACGGGGTGCTGCCCTGGTGGATCGGGGCCCAGCTCAACCGGGTGATCCTGCTGCTGCTCCCGGTGATCGTGCTGGTGCTGCCGCTGCTGCGGGCGCTGCCCGGCCTCTACGCCTGGCGGATGCGCGCGCGCGTCTACCGCCATTACGACGAGCTGATCGCCATCGACAACGAGGCCTCGCACAGGCTGGAGGCCGGGCGGCGCCGGGAGCTCTGGGCGCGCCTCGCCGAGATCGACGCCGAGACGCATGCGCTCCGCCTGCCGCTCAGCTACCGCGAGCGGGCCTATGCGCTGCGCATGCATATCGACCTGGTGCGGCGCAAGCTGGCCGGCCAGGACGCGCTCGAGGCCGCCTCCGAAAGCGCCGACTGACGGGCGCCGGGCAGACGCCGCCTAGGCCAGGACGCGGGCCGGCACAAAGGTGAGGACGCGGGTCTTCACCCTGGCCTTGTC
>JBCBPG010000960.1:0-1728 GCA_039820865.1 Pseudomonadota bacterium | reverse complement strand
GCACCATGAAGTCGCTCTCGCCCGTGCGCACGATGTCGATGCCGACGATGTGGCTGTAGACGCGCCCCGGCGGTTCGATCCCCACCATGGCGGGCTGGAAGGCCTCGTTGGCATAGACCAGCCGCTCCGGCACGATGCCCGCGCGCAGGATCTCGCCGCGGTGATAGACGTCGTAGAGAAACGCGTTCAGCGCCCGCGCCCGCTGGCGGATGCCACGGTCCAGCCGGCGCCACTCCGCCGCCGCAAAGACCCTGGGGATCAGGTCGAAGGGGATCAGCCGCTCGGGATCGCCGCCCTCGCCATAGACCGCGAAGGTGATGCCGATGCGCCGGAAGATCGCCTCCGCCTCGGCGGATCGGCGGCGCAGCGTGTCGATCCCCGCCCGATCGATCCACTCCGACACCCGCGCATAGGCGGGCCGGACCGAACCGTCGCTGCGGGTCATCTCGTCGAACATGCATCCCCTCCGCCAGCCGTCGCACCGCGGGTTGCCGCGAGGCAGCGCGCCCGGCAGGCTCGCCCCGACATTAACGCGCGGTTATTGCAGCGCAACTGGATGTGTGCGTGCCGGGTGCGAGCGACGAGGAGACGGCGAGATGCTGAACGCGGCGATGGTGCTGGGCATCCTGGGCGGGGTCTGCGGGATGGTCGTCGGCTTCTTCGGCTACGGCTTCACCGAGGCCTTCGCCCTGATCGAGGGGATGATCGGCGAGGACGCGCCATCGATCACCGAGGAGCTTCGCCCCGAGAACGTCGACACCATCCGCCTCGTCAGCCTGCTCGCCCCCATCGCCGGCATCGCGGGCGGCGCCATGGTGCTGACCCAGCGGCTCGTCGGCGCGATCCTGCTCGCCGGCTCGGCCGCCGGCATGTTCCACGGCTTCGGCTTCGGCGTCTTCACGATGTTCCCGATCGCAATGTGCGCCCTCGCCGCCCTCTTCGCCCTGCTCGGCCGGCGCGAAGAACGCGCCTGAGACCGCCGATGCCCCCACCCCCACCGGACCTCCCCACATCCGACCTTCCCGCACCCGACGACGCCTCGGCCTGCCGCGCCCGGTGGCAGCAGATGCGCCGCCGCGTGCACGCCGTCGGCTGGCGGGACCCGAGGGGCCGGGCTACGGCGTTGCCGACCTCCGGCGGGTGGCCCCGAAGATGCGCCTGCACGCCCCCTTCCCGCTCGACGAGACCCGGCGCCGGGACCACCTGTCCGACGACGACCCGCTGAACGACATCGACCGGACGGGCATGCTCTGGCTCGGCACCTGCGGGTGCTATCCGGAGATCCACCTTGAGCTGCACGGCCCCCGACGCGGCCCCCGATCCGGCCCCAGACCCGGCCCCAGACCCGGCCACGTCCGGGTCGCGTGCGACGAAGGGGCGATCCTGCCGGGCAGCGTCCTCGATCACGACGATGACTGGATCCGGAACGCGGAACGCCCGGTCCCCCCGCTCTGGTGAGCGTCGCGACGCAAGCGCGCGAGCCGGCGTTCGTTCAAGAACGCGATCAACGCGGCAAGCACCGGTTCAGCGGAATCTGCGATGCTGAGAGCAGGGCGGGCGGGCGCGCCCCGTCGAGAGGAGATCGGCGCGCAGGGCCGGCGCTGGTCGTGGGCCGCGTCGGGGGCCGGCGCGATCGTGGGCCGGCGCTGGTCGTGCGCCTGACCCCAGGCCGGGCGGCGTACCGCCCGACGGTCGGTCCCGCGCTCAGCGCGCGCGGCTCGGCATCTC
>JBCBPG010000959.1:0-1730 GCA_039820865.1 Pseudomonadota bacterium | reverse complement strand
GCCGAACGCGCCGCAGCACCTCAAATGGGACCGTGACTGGGCGCCGCGCTTCTATGCCCGCCAGCTCGAGCTCTCGGCCGCGCCCGCCGACCCGGCGCTCGGTCCCCCCGACCTGGTGATCTGGCCCGAGACCGCGGTCGCCTTCCTGCCGGCCGAGCAGCCCGAGGCGCGCGCGCGGATGGCCGCTGCCGCGGGCGCGCCCCTCGTCCTCGGCGCGCTCGACCGGGCGACGGCCGAGGAGGGCGGCGGCTTCGTCAACGGCCTCCTCGTGCTCGACCGCGCGGGGGCGGTCGCGGCGCGCTATGCCAAGGCCCATCTCGTGCCCTTTGGCGAGTATCTGCCGCTCAGGGGCGTGTTCGAGACACTCGGCCTGCGTGCCATCGCCGCCCGCGGCCGCTTCTCCCCCGGCCCGGGGCCCGCCAGCGTCGCGGTGCCCGGCCTGCCGTCCTTCGCCGCGCTCATCTGCTACGAAGCGATCTTTCCCGGCGACGTCGCCGCCGCGGTCGCCGATGCCCGGCGCCATGGGGCGCCGCGCCCGCGCCTTCTCATGCAGGTCACCAACGATGCCTGGTTCGGCACGCTGGGCGGGCCGCAGCAGCACCTGGCGCAGGCGCGGCTGCGCGCGATCGAGCAGGGCCTGCCGCTGGTCCGCGCGGCCAATACCGGGATCTCCGCCGTGATCGACGCCCGTGGCCGCGTGCTCGACAGCCTGCCGCTCGGCCGTCACGGAAAGCTCGATGCCCGCCTTCCCGGGCGCATCGCCGCACCCCTCTATGCCAATCTGGGCGATCCCGGCGCGATCCTGACAGCGGGTGTTCTTTTTTTCGCCAGTTTCTTGCGGATAAAGAAACCGGGGTTTGGCGGGGGTCCGTTCGTTCAGGGGTCCTGAACGCATCGCGTGCATGGAACGAGTAGGCGTTTGGTGGGACCGGGCTGCGGCATGACCGCCGCGCCGCGCGATAGGGCCTGAGGGGCAAGACGGAATGACCAAGGCACCTGATGAAATCGACGCCTATATCGGCGCGCGCCTCAAGATGCGCCGCCAGGCGAAGGGGATGAGCCAGGAGCAGTTGGGCCACGAGATCAGCCTCACCTTCCAGCAGGTCCAGAAGTACGAGAAGGGGCTGAACCGCATCGGTGCGGGCCGCCTGTTCCACATCGCCGAGGTGCTCGGCGTCGATGTCGGCTACTTCTACGAGGGGCTGGCCAGGCGCGACCGCCCGGCCGATGGCAGCGAGGGCGACCTCGTCCGCTTCTTCTCGTCCAGCGAGGGCAGGGCGCTGGCCCGTGCCTTCAGCCGAATCGACAACCTGCACACCCGCACCCGTCTGATAGAGCTGGTCCGCACGATCGCCGAGAGCGAGGCCGTCGGCGGCCAGGTCGCCAACCGCCCGGGCATGCTCTCGATGATGCGAGAGCCCGGCCGCCGCTGACACCGCCAGGACACGGCAAACGGGCAGGGTACACGGGCACGGTACACGGGCACGGCAAACTGGCACGGCACCGCAAACGGGCGCGGGCGGGCGGGAGCGGCGCCCGCGCCCGCCCGCGTCAGCTTAGGCGCGCAACCGTCACCATTCTGCGAACGCTGGTTCCGACCCGGTCGCAACGCGGAAGGGTGATCGTTAGGGCGGCGTTCATCGAGCCGGGCCTAACCTGACGCGGGTGCGGGAGGGACACGCCCTAACGCTCCCCACCCCGGCCCCGCGCCCCCGGCGCAGACGCCATCG
>JBCBPG010000958.1:0-1730 GCA_039820865.1 Pseudomonadota bacterium | reverse complement strand
CGGCATGTCGGAGAACAGGAGGTGACGCTCGTGCGGATGCCAGACCGGGCCCTCGGTGAACACGAAGCCGGTGGCGAGCCGGTGCACCGGGGCATAGGGGTCGATCAGCTGGGCAAACCTGGCGTCGATCGCGCGATGGGTCATGGCGTGGCCTTCCTGCCGGAACGATTGACACGGGCGCGCTGGGGCAGAACCCTTGACGCCCCGTTATGGCGACGACGAACCGGGAGTGTTGTCCGTTGAACCGAAGTCATGTCCGCGCGCTGCAGCGCAAGCTGGCCGAGATGGGCCACTACACCGCCGCGATCGACGGCAAGCGCGGCCCCAGGACCGAGGCCGCGGCGACCATCGCGGCGCCCGAGCTGGCCCCGGTGCCGGACGATTTCGCGTCCTGGTCGGACAAGCGGCGCACGATCGCCTGCCTGCAGTGCTACGCGCTGTCCGAGGACTGCGATCCGGGCGTGATCGACGGCTACTGGGGCCCGGCGACGGACGAGGCCGTGGCGGACCTGATGGCCAGGCTGGCGGGCGGCGACGGCTGGCACTGGGCCGATGTGCGCCCGATCGAGGCCAACCCGCACGCCTTCCCGGTCGAGAGCGCGGTCACCGCCTTCTACGGCCCGCCCGGCAGGAAGGACGGCTCGCACCGCCCGCCGATGGAGAAGGTGCCGCTGCCCTGGACGCTCAAGCTCTCGTGGAACAGGAACGCCACGCGGAGCTTCCTGTGGGCGCACGAGAAATGCGCGGCCAGCCTCAAGACGGTGCTGGACAAGGTCCATGCGGCCTATAGCGACGCGCAGAAGACCGAGCTCGGCATCGACCTCTTCGGCGGCGACTATGCGCCCCGGACGATCCGCCGCGGCTCGCGGCCCTCGCTCCACTCCTGGGGCATCGCCTTCGACTTCGACCCCGAGCGCAACTCGATGGACCACGGGCCCACGACGGCGCGCCTGGCACAGCCGGACGCGGTGCCCTTCTGGGAGGCGTGGGAGAGCGAGGGGTGGTACTCGCTCGGCCGCGCGCGGAACTTCGACTTCATGCATGTCCAGGCCGCCAAGCGGGACTGAGGCCGCGCGACCGGCGCTCAGGCCGGGAACCACTGGCGCGCGGGCAGCGTCTCGGTCATCGGGCCCGGCACGGTCATGCCGAGCCGGCCGACGACCTGGCCATGCTGGATCCTGGCCGGACGGTCGTGGACGGGCAGCAGGAAGGTGTAGTTGTTGAGCAGCTTCTTGATCTGCGCCTTCTCCTCGCGCTTGGCGCCGGCATGGTTGCCGGTGACGCGCGGCTCCATCCAGTTGTTCGTCATGACGTGGTTCACGATCTGGTCGTTGAAGTCGTAGATCACGTCGCCGCAGATGCAGGCGATGCCCTCGGCCGTCTCGACCATCACGTTCATCGAGCCCTCGGTATGGGCGCCGGCCGCCTCGCACCAGACGCCGGGAATGATCTCCTCGGCGCCCGAGATCTCGAGGTCGAGAAAGCGCATCGCCTCCGCCTCGTAGATCCGCTCGACCAGGTGCAGGATATCGGGCTTGGGGTATTGCGGGTACATGATGCCGCTGACGCTGAACTCCATCTCGCGGCGGTTGATGACCACGGTGGTGTTCATTGGAAACTTGTCGTCCTTGCCCTCATGGTCGATGTGCAGTTGGGTTTGCAGGATGTAGCGGATGTAGCCGAGCTTCAGGCCATGCTTGGCGAGCTGGTTCTAGATCATGTTGTCGTGG
>JBCBPG010000957.1:0-1731 GCA_039820865.1 Pseudomonadota bacterium | reverse complement strand
CTTCGACCTCGTCGGCCTCGCGATGCAGGAGCCGCAGTATCGCCAGCCGGCCGTCCGCGCGCTGGTCGAGCGGGTGGCCGCGGCGGCCGTCCCGGCGATGTCGATCATGAACATGCCGCCGCTGGCCTATCTGCGGCGCCTGCCCGGGATCGACGCCGGGGCGCTCCGCGGCGCCTATGCCGACCCCACGGTCTGGGACGTCTTCGACCCGGCGCTGATAACGCTGGCCAGCCCCGATCCCCAGGCCTTCCGGCCGCCGGATGCCGCGCCCAACGTGCTGCAGGTCAGCCTGCCGACGAACTTCAAGGTGGCGCGCTTCGAAGGCGATGCGCATACCGCGATGCTCAGCCGCCTGGCGGCCGATATCGACGCGGTGCGCCACCCGGTCGATGGCGCCGGGATCGCGCTGCCGGTGAAGCTGCGGATGCATCACAGCGTCTACGTGCCGCTGGCCAAGTGGGCGATGCTGCTGACCGGCAACTACCGCTGCGTGACCGCGGCGGGGCCGCGCTCGATCCGCGAGGCGGTGCACCACGACCCGGCCGCCTCGCGCGAGATCTACGACTGGGTGGCCGGGCTCTGCGTCGCGCTGGGTGCGGGGGCGGGCGACATGGTGCCGTTCGAGAAATACGCCGCCGCCGCCGAGGGCCTGTCGAAACCGTCATCGGCGGCGCGGGCGCTCGAGGCCGGCGCCCCGGCGATCGAGCGGGTCGACCGCCTGGTCCAGGCGATCGCGCGCGCCCGCGGGCGCACCCACCCGGTCCTCGACCGCACCGTCGCCCTGGTCGATGCCCGCCTTGGCGACAACCGCCAGGCAGCCTGAGGGGCGTGGCGCGGTCGTGCTCAGCGCGACCGCGGCGCCTGCGCGATGGCCGGCAGGGCGGCCAGCAGCGGGAGGGGCGCGTCGTCACGGCTCGACGGCAGGCGCCCCGGATCGAGGAGCAGCAGCCGGCGAAAGCGGCGGCGCGACTCGGGGTCGTTGAGGCAATGCGTCAGCATCAGCTCGGCGACCAGCGCCCGCTCGGCCGGACAGGCCGTGCGGCGGCGGCGGGCGTCCAGCGCGGTCTGCGTCGCGGCATCGTAGCCCTGCATGGCCGCGACGAGACGCAGCGCATGGCCGCGCAGCCCCAGGCCCGGCCCCCGCCGGTCCGCGATCTCGGACTGGCGCCACAGGACGGCGCGCGCACTTTCGCGACGGCGCAGCGTGGCAAGCGCCTGCATCTCGACCCGCGTCATGTCGGGCATCTCGGCCAGCGACAGGACCTGGTCGTCGAACCACGGGCGGCGGGCGTAGTGGCGGACCAGCCGCAGGATGGCCCCGCCACGGCGCCGCGCCGGGCGGGCCAGGTGGTCCAGCACCGCGCCCCAGGCGGCCGGTCGGCAATGGTCGACCGCGCAGAGCGCGTCGGGCAGTGCCCCGCCGGCGCCGAGGGTCTGGATCAGCCAGGTCTCGACGGCACGCGCGCCGAGGCGGCGGCGCAGCGCGGCGATGGCCGGCGCCATCAGCGCCTCGTCGCGCGCCGCGGCGCCATGCTCGGCGATGTCGCGGAGCGCCTCGATGCTGCCGGGAATGCGGGGTGAGGCAGGGTCGGCCAGGATGTCGAGCGCGGCACGATAGACGGCGACTGAGCCGAAGCGCTGGACCTCGCACACCGCCAGCCAGGCGTCCTCGGCATCGCGGCCCGCGCTGCGCAGTCGCTCGAGCGCCTGTACTTCGTCGAGCCGGCCGGG
>JBCBPG010000956.1:0-1731 GCA_039820865.1 Pseudomonadota bacterium | reverse complement strand
GCTGATGGGCGTGGGCACGACGCTGGTCTTCTGGGGCACCGAGACGGCGTTCTGGCTGATCTGGCAGACCGACCTGATGCGCGAGGTCGGCGCGGTCATTGGTCTGGCGATCGGCTATACGACCAAGTACCACCTCGACAAGCGCTTCGTCTTCAACGAGGCGGGCGGGATCACGGCCCCGCGGGGCGCGGCGTCGTGAGCGATCTGGAGGAGCTGGCCGGCTGGGGGCGCTTTCCCCGCCTGCCCTGCCGGGTCGCCAAGCCCGCGGACGAGGCGGGCGTGGCCGAGGCGCTGGCCACGGGTCCCGCGATCGCGCGGGGCATGGGGCGCGCCTATGGCGACAGCGCGCTGGGGCCGGGCACGGTCGTGGACATGCGCGGGCAGAACCGCTTTCTCGACTTCGACGCCGAGACGGGGCTGGTGACGGTCGAGGCGGGCGTGGTGCTGGCCGACGTGATCGCGACCTTCCTGCCGCGCGGCTGGTTCCCGCCGGTGACGCCGGGGACCAAGTTCGTGAGCATCGGCGGCATGATCGCCTCGGACGTGCACGGCAAGAACCACCACCGCGACGGGTCCTTCGGCGCCTTCGTCGCCTGGCTGGACCTGATGGGGCCGGACGGGACGGTGCGCCGCTGTTCGCCGCAGGAGAATGCCGAGCTGTTCGCGCATACGGTCGGCGGCATGGGGCTGACGGGCGTGATCCTGCGCGCGGCCTTTCGCCTGCGCCGGGTCGAGAGCGCCTGGATCCGCCAGGAGATGGTCGTCTGCCCCGACCTGGACGCGGCGATGGCGGCCTTCGAGGCGCATGGCGAGCGCACCTATTCGGTCGCCTGGATCGACTGTCTGGCATCCGGCGCGGCGCTGGGGCGGTCGCTGCTGATGCTGGGCGAGCATGCGGTGGCGGCCGATCTGGATGGCGACAAGGCCAGGGCGCCCTTCGAGGTGCCGCGGAAGGGCAGGAAGAAGGTGCCCTTCGACGCGCCGGGCTGGACGCTCAACAAGTTCAGCGTGAAGGCGTTCAACGAGGTCTATTACCGCGCCGGCAAGCGCAAGGCCGGGGTCGAGCTGGTCGACTGGGACAGCTACTTCTACCCGCTCGACGCGATCCTGGAGTGGAACCGGATCTACGGGCGCCGCGGCTTTGTGCAGTTCCAGTGCGTGATCCCGACCGCGCGCGCGCGGGACGGCATGCGGGCGCTGCTCGAGGCGATCTCGGCGGCGGGTGCGGGGTCGTTCCTGGCGGTGCTCAAGCGGCTGGGCGCGCAGGAGAGCGCGGTGTCCTTTCCGATGGACGGCTACACGCTGGCGCTGGACTTTCCCGTGAGCGCGAAGGTGCTGACGCTGGTCGACCGGCTGGACGCGATCACGCTGGAGCATGGCGGGCGGTTCTACCTGGCCAAGGATGCGCGGATGACGGCCGAGACGCTGCGCCGCTCGGACGCCCGCTGGGGCGAGATGTCGGCGCTTCGCGCCCGCGAGGGGCTGGCCGCGCGGGTCCAGTCGATGCAATCGGTGAGGCTGACGCTGTGACGAAGACGATCCTGGTACTGGGCGGGGCCTCGGACATCGGCCAGGCGATCGCCCGGCGGTTCGCGGCCGAGGGGTTCGGCGTGCAGCTTGCGGCGCGGTCGCCCGAGCGGCTGGAGCCCGTGCGCAGCGACATCGCCATCCGCCACAATGTCGAGGTGACGACCCACGCCTATGACGCGCTGGACGTCGCGGGGGCCGAGG
>JBCBPG010000955.1:0-1734 GCA_039820865.1 Pseudomonadota bacterium | reverse complement strand
GGCATCGCCGACATCCAGATCCAGAACGAGCTCGGCGTGCAGGCGATCGCGCTCGGCAACCACGAGTTCGACCTTGGCACCCGGTTCCTGTCCGAGCTGATCACCGGCCAGGACGTCACCGACGACAGCGACCCCGATGACGGCTTCGTCGACACCGTGCCGCAGGCGATCGGCACCTTCGACGGCGTGGCCGAGCTGGTCGGCACCGATCTCGAGGGCCTGGAGTTCACGGGCGCCGACTTCCCCTACCTCTCGGCCAATCTCGGCTTCGATACCGATCCCTTCCTGGCGCCGCTCGAGGTCGAGGGCGGCCAGCCGCTGGACGAGGCGCTGGCCAACACGGTCACCTCCTCGACGGTGGCGGAGCTGAACGGCGAGCCGATCGGCATCGTCGGTGCCACGGTGCCGACGCTCGACTCGATCTCGAGCGCGGGCGACGACCTCGGCATTTTCCCGACCGACTTCGACCCGAACCCGACGCCCGAGCAGCTGGACGCGCTGGCCGCGATCATCCAGGCCGAGGTCGACGCGCTCCTGGCCGCGAACGAAGGCCTCAACAAGGTGATCCTGCTCAGCCACATGCAGCAGATCACCATCGAGCAGGAGCTGGCCGCGCGGCTGACGGATGTCGACATCATCGTCGCCGGCGGCTCGAACACCCGCCTCTTCGACGAGGACGACCGCCCGCGCGACGGCGACAGCGTGCAGGGCGAGTACCCGATCTTCATCGAGGACGCCGGCGGCGCGCAGACCGCGGTCGTCAACACCGACGGCACCTACAAGTATCTCGGCCGCCTGGTCATCGACTTCGACGAGAACGGCGAGATCATCCCCGAGAGCTACGACGCCGAGGTCTCGGGCGCCTATGCGACCGACGACCAGGGCGTGGCCGATCTCGGCGCCGAGGGGCTGGTCGACCCGGAGATCGACGCGATCACCGACGCGATCCAGGCGCAGATCGTCGCGACCGAGAGCAACGTCTTCGGCGTCTCGGACGTGTTCCTCAACGGCAACCGCTCGGGCACCTTCACGCCCGACGACCCGGACGGCGTGCGCACGCAGGAGACCAACCTCGGCAACCTGACCGCCGACGCCAACCTGGTCTACACCAACGAGATCATCGCGGCGCAGAGCCTGGGCGACCCGGTCGTGGTCTCGATCAAGAACGGCGGCGGCATCCGGGCGAATATCGGCGAGATCGTCGTGCCGGCCGGCGGCACCGAGGCGGTGCGCGTGCCGAACTCGCCGGTGCTCGACGAGAACGGCGTCGAGGTGAAGCCCGAGGGCGGCATCAGCCAGAACGACATCGCCACGGTGCTGGCCTTCAACAACGGCCTCTCGGTGCTCGACATCACGCGCGCCGAACTGGTCTCGTTCCTCGAGGGCTCGGTCGCGGCGCTGCCAGGCGTCTCGGGCGGCTTCCCGCAGATCTCGGGCCTCAAGTTCTCGTTCGACCAGACCCAGACCGCGCAGACCTATGACGAGAACGACGCGGTCGAGACGCCGGGCGAGCGGGTGCAGAACGCCGGCATCTTCGACGAGAACGACGTGCTGGTGGCGGAACTGGTGCGCGACGGCGAACTGGTCGGCGACCCGAACGAGACCGTCCGGATCGTCACGCTCGACTTCCTCGCCAACGGCGGCGACGAGATCCTGTCGTCGATCCCCGACGACCGCCAGCTCGACCTTGTCGACATCGACGGCAACGGCATCGACGACGGCGACCTGACGGGG
>JBCBPG010000954.1:0-1739 GCA_039820865.1 Pseudomonadota bacterium | reverse complement strand
TTCAAAGGGGACTGCCCAGCGGCGAGCGTCCCCTTCCTCTTCCCTTTCCTCTTCTCGGGCGGTGCGCGGATCGCCCACCCTAGAGCACTTTCCAGCCAGACTGACTCAGTCTGGCGACAAGAAAATGCGGCAAACAAAGCAACCTGGAGCGCGAGACCTGACGCAGTGAGGTCGGCAAGCGCTCCAGGGCGCATGGCGCGACATCGACGCGAGAAACCCCGCAGGATGCATCGCGGCGACCAGCCGCGATTCCGCTTACTCCGCCGGGGCCTCGGGATCGGGCGCGTCCTCCTCGAACAGATCGGCCGGCGCCGCGGCCGCCGTCGTGTCTAGGAGGCCCGCGGCGCGGAGGTCCTTCAACCCCGGCAGGTCGCGCGCCGAGGCGAGGCCGAAATGGTCGAGGAAGCCGTCGGTGGTCACGAAGGTCGCCGGCCGTCCGGGCGTTTCGCGGCGTTTGCCGAGGCGGACCCAGCCAAGCTCCAGCAGGAGGTCGAGCGTGCCTTTCGAGACGCCGACACCGCGGATCTCCTCGATCTCGGTGCGGGTGACGGGCTGGTGATAGGCGATGATCGCCAGCGTCTCGACACCGGCGCGCGACATCGGCCGGTCGTCGACGCGACGATCGGCCATGAGCCCCGCCATCTCGGGCGCGGTGCGGAAGGCCCATGAGCGGCCGGCGCGCGCCAGCCGGATGCCGCGATCGGCATAGCGGGCCTCGAGCGCGCCGAGCGCCGCGCGGATATCGGCGCCCTCGGGCATGCGCCTGGCCAGGTCCGGCTCGGTCAGCGGCTCGGGCGCGGCGAAGAGCAGCGCCTCGACCATGCGCTCCTGCGTGGCCGGGTCGGGCAGGAAATCCGGCGCGGCAGGGGGCGCGGACGGCGCATCCCCGGAAGCCGGGGCAGCGGCCGGATCATCGGCGGGTTCGGGCGCCGGAGGGGCGGCCGGGTCGGTCATCGGCGGATCACCATGGGTCTAGGCGTCGTCGCTGGTATCGCGGCGCGGGCGCAGGCGCAGCGGTGCAAAGGCGCCGTCCTGCGCGATCTCGACCTCGCCGCGCTTGGCCAGTTCAAGCGCGGCCGCGAAGGAGGAGGCGGTGGCGGTGCGGCGCCGGTCGGGCCGCTCGCGCCAGTCGTCCGGCAGGAGGTCCTCGAGGCGCGCCCAGCCGGCCATGCCGCCGACCGCGTCCAGCGAGCGCCGGCCGATCAGGCGTTCGAGGCGGGTGCGCGCATCGTCGAGTGCCATGACCTCGGCCCGCTTCTCGATGCCGAGGGGGCGGTAGGCATCGCGGGTGCGCACCCGGCTGTAGGCCTTGAGGAGGTCGGAGAGGCTGACCTTCGTGCCCGGTCGGGCATTGGTTTCGGCCACCGGCTCGGCCATGCCGCGAGCGAAGACCTCGCGGCCGAGGCGCGGACGCTCCATCAGGCGCGAGCCGGCGCGGCGGATCGCCTCCAGACGGGCGAGCCGGCGCGCCAGCGCCTCGGCCAGTTCGGCGCCGGAAGGATCTTCGCCGGCCGCGGGTTCGGGCAGCAGCAGGCGTGACTTGAGGTAGGCGAGCCAGGCAGCCATCACGAGGTAATCGGCGGCGAGGTCGATGCGGTGGCGCCGGGCTTCGTTCACGAAGGCGAGATACTGCTCGGCGAGGGCGAGGACCGAGATGCGGCGCAGGTCGACCTTCTGGCGCTGGGCAAGGTCGAGGAGCGCGTCCAGCGGGCCCTCATAGCCCTCGATCGACAGGATCA
>JBCBPG010000953.1:0-1747 GCA_039820865.1 Pseudomonadota bacterium | reverse complement strand
GCTGGGCCATGGGCGAGGGGCCCGAACTGCCGCTCGAGTTCAGCCGGGTGAGCGCCAAGCGCCTCGGCGCGCTGACCGTCTGCATCGACGACCGCCACGGGTACCCCTGCCCGACGCATGTGATCCGCTCGCGCCGCGAGGGGGTGCTGCGCGCCGTCGTCGACCTGGCGCTGCGCGAGCGGACGGCGCCGACGCGGATCGGCTTCGTGGCGCCCGCTGGCCTTGGGGCGGGTGGCCTTGGGACGGGCGGCCTGCGGCAGGGCGGCGGGGCGGCGGCGCAGGCCGCTTCGCCCGAGGTTGCCGCGCGGGTCGCCGACTGGTGCCTCGCGACCGGGTTCGAGGCGGCGGTCTGGACCGACCTTCCCTCGAACTTCGAGGCGGCCACCGGCGCGCCCTTCGCCATCGAGACGGCCGAGCGCTACCTCGCGGCGCTCGAGGGCGCGCCCGCGCGCGAGGCGGTGCGGTATCTGAGCGAGGCGCCCGCGGCGACGGACACGCCGCTGCGCCGTCACCTCGCCGCCCAGTCCTGGTGGCAGGCGGCGCTCGCCGGGCCGTGAGGCGTCAGGCGGGCGGGGTCGGGGGCAGGGTGGGCGGCACCAGCACCAGCCAGAGCGCCGAGACCGCGAGCAGCGCGGCCATGGCGATGTTGAAGGCCCGCAGCCGCCAGCCACGCCCCAGCAGCCGCCCCATCGCCGTGCCGAACAGCGCCCAGGCCTGGCTGGAGCTGAGCCCCGCCAGCACGAAGACGCCCGCGATCACCAGCGCACCGCCGACCGGATCGCTCCGCCCCGCGAAGGAGGCCGAGACGCCGATGCACATGATCCAGGCCTTGGGATTGACCCACTGGAAGGCCGAGGCGCCCACGAAGCTCAGCGGCTGACCGCGCCCCCCACTGTGCCCGCCACCGCCCTCCTCGGCCGGCGGTTCGGCCGTCGCGATGCGCCAGGCGAGCCACAGCATCACCGCGCAGCCGACCCAGCCGAGCGCCACCTGGAACGCCGGCGCCGCCCGGAAGAACCCGCCGAGCCCGAGCGAGACCGCGAAGACCATCAGCGGGAAGCCGAGTGCCACGCCCATCGCATGCGGCACCGTCCGTCGCCAGCCGAAGGTCGCGCCCGAGGCCGCCAGCATCATGTTGTTCGGCCCCGGCGTCCAGGTGGCGGCGAAGGCATAGGCGGCAAGCGCCAGCAGCATATCGGTGGTCATCTCGGTGGTCATGGGGGCCTCTCCGGAGGACCGGCGCCGGGCAATCCCGACCGGGGCGACAGGATCGGTCAGCAGCGCTGACTTGTCCAGCGCTCCCCGCAAGCGCTTCACGCTTCAACGCGCGTGAAACGCACCGTCGCTCACCCCTCCGGTGACGCGCCGAACCGCGCCAGCAGCGCCGGTGCGTCCAGAGTGAAACCGCTTGCGATCCAGGCGGCCTCGGCCGCGGCCAGCGCGGCGCCGAGGCCGGGGCCGGGGCGGATGCCGGTCGCCGCCAGGTCGCGCGCGGCGATGGGCATGGTGGCGGCGGCACCGCGGGCGATCTCGGCCCCCAGCGCCGGGTAGGGCGGCGTGCCGAGCGCCACGGCACGAAGCAGCGCACCCGCCCAGGCGGCCTCGGCGCCGAGGCGGTAGGCATCGACGCCCGGCCCCTCGGTCGAGGCGGCTGCGGCGGCGAAGGCGTCGAGCGCGCGGGCCTCGGCCCGGCTGAGGCGGAGATGCTCGGCCGCGTCAGGGGCGCCCAGGGCCGCGAGGCGCAGGC
>JBCBPG010000952.1:0-1751 GCA_039820865.1 Pseudomonadota bacterium | reverse complement strand
CGGCGTCGAGGGCCGGGTACTGCGAGCCGAGCGTCCTCGACAGCGCCACGGCCGCGCCGTCGAGGTCGCGCGCGGTGGGCGGGCGGCCGATATAGTCGATGATCGCCTCCAGCCCTTCGGTCTCGATCACCGGGCCGATATCGTTGAACAACACGCCCGCCAGACGGTCGCGCGCCGCCACCGCCAGCCCCAGCGCCTGCAGCCCCCCGCGCGAGGTGCCGATCACCACGACCCTGTCGATCGCCAGGTGGTCGATCAGCGCGATCGCGTCGCCCGTCTCGACCGGCAGCGTGTACTCGACCATCGGGTTCTCGGCCCAGGCGCTGCGGCCGCGCCCGCGGGCGTCCAGACGGATCACCCGGCGATGCGGCGCGAGATGGGCGGCCAGACCCTCGAAGTCGCGCGCATCGCGCGTCAGGCCCGCCAGGCAGAGCACCGGCGCGCGGTCGCCCGCGGGCCCCGTATCGTCGAAGGCGAGGCGCCGGCCGTCAGGGGCGTCGAAGGTGCTCACAGCTCCTCCACCGTCCGCGGCAGGCGCGACAGGTTCTCGGCCATGAACTCCGGGCGCCAGGGCAGACGGTCCAGCGGCTCGCTGCGGCGGTTCACCCAGAGGCAGCGAAAGCCGAAGCCGGTCGCCGCGCAGGCATCCCAGCCGTTGGAGGAGACGAACAGCACCTCGCGTCGCGTCACGCCGAAGGTCTTCTCGACCAGCTCGTAGACGCGCGGGTCGGGCTTGAAGACGCCCACCTGCTCGGCCGAGAGGACCGCGTCCAGCACCTCGGACAGGCCCGCGCTCTCGACCGCCGCATCCAGCATGTCGGGCGCGCCGTTCGAGAGGATCGCCGTGCGCATGCCCTGCGCCCGCAGCGCGGCCAGCACCCGCTGTACCTCGTCGAAGGGCTTCAGCTCCCAGTAGAGCTGGAGCAGGCGCGCTCTCAGCGCCTCGTCGCCATCGAGGCCGTGCGCCTCCAGCGCGAAGTCCAGCGCCTGGCTGGTGACCGTCCAGAAATCCGTGTGGCAGCCATAGGCCGCGCGCAGCCAGGAATAGCTCAGCTGCTTCTGGCGCCAGGTCTCGGCCAGCGCGCCACCGTGTTCGGCCAGCGCGGCGAAGGCGGGCTCCTCCGCCGCCTCGCGCGCGGCGGCCGAGACGTCGAAGAGGGTGCCATAGGCGTCGAAGACGCAGAGGGTGATGGACATGGCGCAGGCTCCAGCGGCCGGGGTTGCGGCGGATCGCGGAGCGTCACCATGGGCCCTCGACGGGCGCTAGGGAAGGCCATCGTCCCACCCGGCCACGATGTCCGTCAGGCGCAGGCGCGGCGCCGGATCACCGCCGGCCGGCCGCGTCGATGGCGAGCCCGATGGCTCGGGCGCAACCTGCGCGCGGCCCGGCCAGTCGCCTCCCGCCAGTCACCTCCCGCCAGTCGCCTTCTGTCAGTCGCCTTCGGTCAGTCGCGGGCGGTCAGTCGCGGGCGGCCATCTCGCGGTCGGCCTCGTCGACGATGCGCTGGAGCCGCTCGTGGTCGAGCAGGCCCTGCGTCTCGGCGGCGGCGACGTGGCGGTTGACGATCAGCGCCCAGGCGAGGGCGTCGAGCGCGCTGGCAAGCCACCGGGCACCGGTCGTGGCGGCGGTGACGAGGGGGCTGGTGGTGGAAGCAATGGTCTGCATGGCTGTTCTCCAGGCTGTGCGGCTGCGCGGCGGATGCCGCCATGCCGGTCCCAGGTCGCCACCTCCTCGGCGCGTCGCTCTGCGG
>JBCBPG010000951.1:0-1754 GCA_039820865.1 Pseudomonadota bacterium | reverse complement strand
GCAGGCGCCTACGGCGGGCGGGCCGCCTCCGGCGCAAGGCGGGCGGCGCACGGGGCGGCGCACGGGGCGGCTCAGCCGCGGCGGCGGCGGTTGCGCCCGCGGCCGGCTTTGGCCGAGTGGCCGCCGCGCCCGGCGGTGGAGCGGCCCCTTGCGCCTTCGACCTTATCCTCAAGCGCCGACTGGCGGGCCAGCGGGTCGTCGGCGACGGCGAGCTCCATCTTCTCCAGCCGCTGGATCTCGTCACGCAGCCGCGCCGCCTCCTCGAATTCGAGGTTCTCGGCCGCTTTCGTCATGTCGCGCCGCAGACCCTCGATCACGCTGGCGAGGTTCGAGCCCTGGCCGATGGTGCGGTCGAGCGTGGCGGTGATCCGGCTCTCGTCGGCCGTGCCCTGGTAGAGGCCCTGCAGGATGTCCTCGACGTTCTTCTTGACCGTCTGGGGCGTGATCCCGTGTTCCTCGTTGTAGGCGACCTGCTTCTCGCGCCGGCGGTTGGTCTCGGCCATCGCGCGTTCCATCGAGCCGGTGATGCGGTCGGCATACATGATCACCCGGCCCTCGACGTTGCGCGCGGCGCGGCCGATGGTCTGGACCAGCGAGGTCTCGGAGCGCAGGAACCCCTCCTTGTCGGCATCGAGGATCGCGACGAGCTGGCACTCCGGGATGTCCAGCCCCTCGCGCAGCAGGTTGATGCCGACCAGCACGTCGAAGGCGCCGAGGCGGAGGTCGCGGATGATCTCGATCCGCTCGATCGTGTCGATGTCGGAATGCATGTAGCGCACGCGCACGCCCTGTTCGTGCAGGTACTCGGTCAGGTCCTCGGCCATGCGCTTGGTGAGCGTGGTGGCGAGCACCCGCCCGCCGGCATCGGCGACGCGCTTCACCTCGTCGAGGAGGTCGTCCACCTGGGCCTTGACGGGGCGGATCTCGACGGGCGGGTCGACCAGGCCGGTGGGGCGGATCACCTGCTCGACGAAGACGCCGCCGGTGCGCTCCATCTCCCACGGCCCCGGCGTCGCCGAGACGAAGACCGACTGGGGGCGCATTGCGTCCCACTCCTCGAACTTGAGCGGTCGGTTGTCCATGCAGCTCGGCAGACGGAAGCCGTGCTCGGCCAGCGTGAACTTGCGGCGATAGTCGCCTTTGTACATGCCGCCGATCTGGGGCACCGTCACGTGGCTCTCGTCGGCGAAGACGATGGCGTTGTCGGGGATGTACTCGAACAGCGTCGGCGGCGGCTCGCCCGGCTGGCGGCCGGAGAGATAGCGCGAATAGTTCTCGATCCCGTTGCAGGAGCCGGTGGCCTCGATCATCTCGAGGTCGAAGTTGGTGCGCTGCTCGATGCGCTGGGCCTCGAGCAGGCGCCCCTCGTCCTGGAACTGCTTCAGCCGCTGCTGCAGTTCGGCACGGATATGCTTGACCGCCTGGTTCAGCGTGGGCCGCGGCGTGACGTAGTGGCTGTTGGCGTAGATGCGCACCCGCTCCAGCGTGGCGGTGCGCTCGCCGGTCAGGGGATCGAACTCCGAAATCTTCTCCAGCTCGTCGCCGAAGAAGGAGAAGCGCAGCGCCCGGTCCTCCTGGTGCGCGGGCCAGAGTTCGAGCACGTCGCCGCGCTGGCGGAAGGTGCCGCGCTGGAAGGCGGCGTCGTTGCGCTTGTACTGCTGGGCGATCAGTTCGCGCGTGACGGCCTGGCGGTCTTAGGACATGCCGGACTTCAGGTCCTGCGTCATCGCCTGGTAGGTCTCGACCGCGCCGAT
>JBCBPG010000950.1:0-1758 GCA_039820865.1 Pseudomonadota bacterium | reverse complement strand
CGTCGCCGACGTCATCACCGAGAAGGTCGCCACCATCGGCGAGAACATGACGCTGCGGCGCATGTCCAAGGTCGAGGGCGACGTGATCGGCGCCTATGTCCACAACCCGGTCGCGGACGGCATGGGCAAGATCGGCTGCCTCGCCGCGCTCAAGGGCGCGGGCGCCGACGCCGCCGGCGGCATCGGCCGCCAGGTCGCGATGCATGTCGCCGCCCACGACCCGCGCCCCGCGGCGCTCGACGTCGAGGATCTCGACCCCGCGCTGGTCGAGCGCGAGAAGAACGTGCTGACCGAGCAGGCCCGTGCCTCCGGCAAGCCCGACAACGTCATCGAGAAGATGATCGTCGGGCGCATGAACAAGTTCTACCAGGAGGTCGTCCTCCTGAAGCAGAACTTCGTCATGAACCCGGACCTGACCGTCGCCAAGGCGGTGGCCGAGGCCGAGAACGGCGCCAGCGTCGCCGGCTTCGCCCGCCTCGAGGTCGGCGAGGGCATCGAGAAGGAAGAAGAGGACTTCGCCGCCGAGGTCGCCAAGACCCTCGGCGGCTGAGCGCCCGGGTCGGGTCTGCGGTCGAGTATCGGGCCCGGCCCCGCCGGGCCCCGCCAGGCCCCGCCAGAGCCTGCGCCGACTGCACAGGCTGCATGCAACGCACCGCGCGGAGGGGGCATGACCGACATCGACTGGTCGAAGGGCGCGGCCTGGCAGCGGGGCCGCGTCGTCCCTATCGCCGAGGCCTCGATCGGCGTGACCGACTGGGCGCTCACCCATTCGGACGTCACCTACGACGTGGTGATGGTGATCGACGGCGCCTTCTTCCGCCTCGACGACCATCTCGACCGGTTCGAGGCGTCGATGGCCGCCCTCCGCCTCGCACCCTCCGAGGGGCGCGCCGAGATCCGCGCCGCGCTGCACGCCGCTGCCGCCGCCGCCGGGCTCGACCGCGCCTATGTCTCGATGGTCGCCGCCCGCGGTGCGCCGCTGATCCCCGGCACCCGCGACCCCAGGCAGTGCGCCAACCACTTCTTCGCCTGGTGCGTGCCATACGTCCACGTGATCCCCGAGGCGGTCGCGGCGCGCGGCGCGCATCTCTGGATCGCCGAGGGCGTGCGCCGGATCGGCGAGGACGCCATCGACCCGCGGGTCAAGAACTACCACTGGGGCGACTTCACCGCCGGCCTGTTCGAGGCCCATGACAACGGCGCCGACAGCGTCGTCCTGCTCGACCGCGACGGCAACGTCGCCGAGGGTCCGGGCTTCAACATCTTCGCCGTGATCGACGCCCGCCTCGTCACCCCGCGCGGCCACTGCCTCGAGGGCATCACCCGGCGCACCGTGCTTGAGGCCGCCGCCGAGGCCGGCATCCCGACCGAGATCCGCGACCTGCCCGTGGCCGAGTTCCGCGAGGCCGACGAGCTCTTCACCGCAACCTCCGGCGGCGGCGTCGCGCCGGTCACGCGCCTCGACACCCGCATCCTCGGCAACGGCGCCCCGGGCCCCGTGACGCAGCGCCTGACCGAGGCCTACTGGGCCATGACCCGCCGTCCCGACCTCCGCGAGCCGGTGCTGGTCGCTGAGTGAGGGGGACGCTCCGCCTGGGCCAGCCCGGCACCCGTCAGTACAGGTCGGTCTTGAACGAGTCCCTGATCTCCTTGTGGCGCTCTTCGATGTTGCTCATTATCACGAGCAGTTCTCTGAACTTCGCTGAACGGTGGAAGAACTCGCCCTCCCGGGCCATTCTGGAATGTATGGTGAGGAGG
>JBCBPG010000949.1:0-1762 GCA_039820865.1 Pseudomonadota bacterium | reverse complement strand
TAGCTCGGTGGGGTCGAGCGCATGTCGTCGGGAGGGTCGAACGGTATGTGTGGAAGCTGCGGACACAGAGACGATGCCTGCCGCCTCGCGCCAAGCGCCACGGTGCATGGCCAAGCGACGAGCCTTTCGAACGGCAAGTGGGGCGAGACGGGCCTGGGGGCCGATGGCGGCGTGGTCACGTGGAGCATCGGCGGCGGCGGGATCGACACCAGTCAGTTCGACGGCGGCTCTGTTTCCGTCGACCCGGCCGCGACTTTTGCGTTCGACTACGAGGGGGCGATCCAGGACGCTTTCGACGCCTGGTCGGCGGTGGCCAACATCACCTTCGTGCAGGTTCCCGACGATGGCGTTGCGTCGAACGCCTTGTCGATCGCCGAGATCCGGCTGTTCTTCGGGCAGCTTGCCAGAGACACTGCTGGTGTGGCGAGCCGCCCCGGCGCCGCCCCTGCCGACGGGAACACGTTAATGGAGCCCGTTGGGCTGCCGCCCGACGAGGACGGCGGCGCGCCCGACCGGTTCAAGAACCTCGTGATGCACGAGATCGGTCACACGCTGGGCCTGGGCCATTCCGGCGGCGCGTCGGACGTGATGAGCGGGCTGCGCATAGCTTTCGACGAGCGACCGACCGAGCTTTCCAATGGTGATCTCGCGAGCATTCAGCGCCTGTACGGACCGGAGGACGGGGATGCGGGCACGTACAGGCTGGCGGAGGATCGCGCCGAGTTCACCGTGCTCGATGCGCCCGACGGGCTGATCATCGAGGGCAACGCGCTCGCCAACCGGCTTGTCGGCTCGGATGCCTGCGAGCGCATGCTGGGGCTCGACGGGGCGGACACGCTGATGGGCGGTGGGCGTGCCGATACGCTGGAGGGCGGCTCGGGGAACGACCACCTGTTGGGGGGCGACGGCAACGACATCCTGGCCGGCGGCCCGGGCGACGACCTGCTGGAGGGCGGCGCGGGCGAGGACGTGGCGGTCTATGCCGCGCTGCGCGCCGAGGTTGAGATCGAGGTGAGCGGCGAGGTGATCACGCTGCGCGGACCGGATGGCACGGACGAGCTGATCGGGATCGAGACGGTTCAGTTCGCGGACGCGGTGGTGCCGGTTGGGCAGTTGGGCGCGAGCGCCCCGCTCACCGCGGCGGAGGTTCGCACGGTGGCCTATCTCTACGAGGCCGCGCTCGACCGCGACGGCGACATCGATGAGGCCGGGCTGAACTTCTGGATCGACGAGCGGGAGGCGGGGCTCAGCGAGGCGGGGCTTGCGGACCGGTTCCTCGCCTCGGCCGAGTTCGCCGAGGCCTTTGGCGACCCCGAAACGCTCGATGACGAGGCACTGGTGGCGCTTTTCTACCGCAACGTGCTCGACCGCGAGGGGGAGGCCGAGGGCGTTGCGTACTGGGCCGGGCAGCTGGCGGAGGGGGGCCTCACGCGTGCGGGGCTTCTTCTGGCCTTTGCCGAGAGTGCGGAGAACGTGGCCGGTTCTGCCTTTGTCGAGGGCCTCGCCGAGACCGAGCCGGGGGTATGGGCGTTCGGCTGACCGGGGCGGCAAGGGTCTGGCGCTCTGGTCAGGCCGTGGCGTTTTCCAGGGGGTGCCAGCCTGCCTGCAGGGTGAGGGTCGCGCGGTCGAGCACGAAGATGTTGCCGCCGCCATGGGGCTGATCCTCGCTGCGGGCGATGGGGCGGCCGGCGGCGTGGCAGAGCAGCAGGGTGCCGACCGCGCCGTGGCCGACCATGAGAATGTCGCCTTCCGGCGCCTCGGC
>JBCBPG010000948.1:0-1772 GCA_039820865.1 Pseudomonadota bacterium | reverse complement strand
GTCCAGCCCCGCTCGGCACCATAGAGCGGCACGCTCATCTGGAAGAGCGAGACGGCGAAGGCCAGCACCAGCGTGAAATGCCCGATCTCGACGATCATGCGAGGCTCCTGTCGGTTGATCCCTCACCATAGGCCGGCCCGGCCGCCGGCAGAAGGGGGGCGCGACAGCGAGGCGCGACAGCGAGGCGCGTCGGCGAAGCGCGACGGCGAAGCGCGACTGGGGGCCCCGCCCCCACCCGCCCCCCTGAGGAACGCGCCCGGCCGCACCCCCGCCGCCCCGGCCCCCGCCCCACCCACCCACCCGCGGGCGCCGGGGCGGCGGGAGCCCGGGGGATCGTAGTCCGCCGGCGTCAGCGCCGCGGCCACCGAGGCAGCGAGACCGGGCCCAGGCAGCAGAACCACTCCAACCGACCCGGGCAGGGCGACCAGGACTGGCCCAGCGGGGCACGTCCACCGGCGCGCGTCCACCGGGGCGCGTCCACCGGGGCGCGTCCACCGGGGCGCGTCCACCGGGGCGGCGGCGACCGGGGCGGCGGCGACCGGGGCGGCGGCGACCGAGGTGAGGCAGAAGGGACGACACAGCGCCCGCCACCCGCCTGTCCAGCGGGCACACCCACCCGCCTCCCCTCCCCGGCGCCCGCGGGTGGGTGGGTGGGGCGGGCGCCGGGGAGGGGAGGCGGGGACGCCCGCGCACCGGCCGAGGAAGGGCGCGCCCCGACCGCCACCGCCGCGATTGACGCAACGCCCCTGCCGGCCGAGGCTCGGCGCCATGACCTTCGCCGCCCATCCGCTGACGCCCGATCGCTGGGACGACCTCGCCACCGTCTTCGGCGCCAGCCCGTCGCATCCCGACGGGCGGGGCGAGTGCGGGCGCTGCTGGTGCATGTGGTGGCGCCTGCCGCGGGGCGGCTTCACCGACGGGCGCGCCAACCGGCCCCTCTTCCGCGCCCGGGTCGAGGCCGGCCCGCCCCCCGGCCTCCTCGGCTACGAGGGCGCCACCCCCGTCGGCTGGCTCCAGGTCGGCCCCCGCGCCGACGTGCCCGAATGGAACCGCCCCGGCCGCCTCACGGCACCCCCCGACCCGGCCGACGCCACCGACCCGGCCGCGCTCGAGACCACCTGGGGCGTCACCTGCTTCGTCACCCGCACGGGCCACCGCCGCAAGGGCGTCGCCTCACGCCTGCTCGACGCCGCGATCGCCCATGCCAGGGGCTCCGGCGCCCGCGCCCTCGACGCCTGTCCCGTAGAGCTCCCCCGCGATCCTTCCGTCGGGCCGCTGCCGGACGCCCGCCGCAAACCTGCCGCGGCGCTCTATCACGGCGTCGCCTCGGTCTTCGCCGCCCGGGGCTTCGTCGAGGTCGCCCGCCGCCGGCCCGACCGCCCGCTGGTACGCCTCACCCTCGCCTGAGAGGCCCCGAAACGGCGAAAACGCGCCCATCGGCGATGCCCGATTGATCTCCGTCATGCCGGAAACCGCCCGCAACCCCCTGTGGTGGCTGGAATAACGACACCGGCACTCGGCCGCGCAGTCCGGGCCAGAAAGCCGGACGCCGACCCCGACCGCTTTCAGCCCGTCTCCGCCGCGCCGGCCGACCTTGGAGCACCGCGCAGGAGCGGTCTGCGACCGAACGCAAACGCCGGCTCTCGCCCCCTCCCGCGTCATCATTGCCTCGATCCCGGTACCGTTCGGCGAACGCTGCCGGACGCGCGGACGCAACGGGATGTTCATGCCCGTGGGCCTATCCTGACGCGGGAGGGCGAGGGCAGTGCCGG
>JBCBPG010000947.1:0-1779 GCA_039820865.1 Pseudomonadota bacterium | reverse complement strand
GCGCGCGTTCCAGCGCCTCGACAGGGACGGCGACGGCGTCGTGACCGACGAGGAGATGCAGGCACCGCTCGAGCGGCTGTCGCGCTTCGACATCGACGGCGACGGCGATGTGGACCGCGACGATCGTCGCCTGCGTCGCGATCGCCGCGAGCGCCACGACGACGACGACGATTGATGCGCCGTGCCCGCGGTCCGGGGCCGGGCCGCGGGCGTCCTCTAAATAAGGCACTATGATTTAATAACTGCCTCCTGTAGGATGCGAGTCGCACGCCAGACGTCCTTTCGGCAGACCCGGCTGGAGGGCGTCGCAGGGCGGGGCCGAAGCGTCACTGAAAGTCGCACGAAGCGGCACATGGGAGGAAGACCAATGGGTTTCAGAACTTCGCTCGCGGCGCTGGCCGCGACGACGGCGCTGGTCATGGCCGGTAGCGCTGTCGCGCAGACGACGATCACGATCGCTACCGTCAACAACGGCGACATGATCCGGATGCAGAAGCTCGACGACGACTTCACCGTCAAGAACCCCGGCATCGAGCTCGACTGGGTCACGCTGGAAGAGAACGTGCTGCGCCAGCGCGTGACCACCGACATCGCCACCCAGGGCGGCCAGTACGACGTGATGACGATCGGGACCTACGAGGTGCCGATCTGGGCCAAGCAGGGCTGGCTGGTGCCGCTCGACGATCTCGGCGCCGATTACGATGCCGACGATCTGCTCGATTCGATCCGCGGCGGCCTGTCGAGCGACGGCTCGCTCTACGCCCTGCCGTTCTATGGCGAGAGCTCGATGGTCATGTACCGCACCGACCTGTTCGAGGCCGCCGGCATCGAGATGCCCGAGGCGCCGACCTGGGACATGATCGCCGACGCCGCCCGCCAGCTGACCGACAAGGACGCCGAGCAGTACGGCATCTGCCTGCGCGGCAAGGCCGGCTGGGGCGAGAACGTCGCCTTCATCACGACGCTGGCCAACAGCTTCGGCGCCCGCTGGTTCGACGAGGACTGGCAGCCGCAGTTCGACAGCCCCGCCTGGAAGGAGGCGCTGGGCTTCTATCTCGACCTGCTGGCCGATGCGGGCCCTCCGGGTGCCTCGTCGAACGGCTTCAACGAGAACCTGGCGCTGTTCCAGACCGGCAAGTGCGCGATGTGGATCGACGCGACGGTCGCAGCCTCCTTCGTGACCAATCCCGACGACAGCACGGTGGCCGACAGCGTGGGCTTTGCCCTGGCGCCGGACCGGGGCCTCGGCAAGCGGGCCAACTGGCTCTGGGCCTGGTCGCTCGCCGTCCCGGCATCGTCCGAGAAGCAGGAGGCGGCCAAGGCCTTCGTCACCTGGGCGACCTCGAAGGACTATCTCGCGCTCGTCGCCGAGAACGAGGGCTGGGCCAACGTGCCGCCGGGCACGCGCAAGTCGCTCTACGCCAACGAGACCTACCTGGCCGCGGCACCGTTCGCCGAGATGACGCTGCGCTCGATCCAGGCGGCGGACCCGACGAACCCGACCGTCGACCCGGTGCCCTATACGGGCGTCCAGTTCGTCGCGATCCCGGAGTTCCAGGGCCTCGGCACCGCGGTCGGGCAGATGTTCTCGGCCGCTCTGGCCGGCAGCATGGATGCCGACCAGGCCCTGCAGGCTGCCCAGGGTCTCGCCACCCGGACGATGACCAAGGCTGGCTACATCCAGTAGCCCGCCGCCGACGCGCCCGGCCCGGCCAGACCGCCGGGCCGCCACGTACGATCGTCCCGCACCGGAACCCGGACGGGACGACCAGGCGCGTG
>JBCBPG010000946.1:0-1779 GCA_039820865.1 Pseudomonadota bacterium | reverse complement strand
CGGCGTCTCATGCGCCATCTCGACCCAGTTGAGCGCCAGCAGGTCGCGGATCGGCCCCTCGTAGGTCAGGGCGATGGCGCCGGCGGGTCCCACGCCGATCACCGTCCCGGGCGCGCGCTCCTCCATCAGCCTGCCGAAGTCCAGCCCCTGCTCGACCAGCCCGAAATAGCGGTCGACGGCAAAGCGGTCGCTGCGATAGTCGAGCGCGCCGACCGTCAGACAGACCCCCGCCGCCGTCGTGGCGACCAGCGTGGTCCCGACCGGCCGGCCCTCCAGCCCCAGGCGCGCGCGCAGCGGCCCCCAGGCCAGCGCCACCAGCAGCGCCGGCGCGATCGCCAGCAGCGGCAGCACCGGCTGGATCAGCCGCCAGAACAGGAAGTGGTCGCCGCCGAGCACCGCGTATGAGGCAAATACGCCAAAGGCGCCGGCGGCGATGAACAGCAGCGGATCCGCCCCGCGCAGACCCGCCAGCCGGCGCAGCACCGCCCAGGCAGCCAGCACCGCGCTGGCCAGCAGCAGGATCTCGGCAAAGGGCAGCCCCACCACGAAGGACTGCACGTATTTGATCCCCTCCTTGATGCTCTGGACCTTATCGGCCGAGACCTTGGCATAGTACGTGTTGGGGAAGGGGAAGCCGAAGTAGCTGAGGCGGAAGGCGGTCAGTCCGCCAAAGGCCACCAGCGCGCCCAGGCCCGCCGCCGCCGCACCCCGCCAGCGCCCGGGGCTCAGCACCACGGCCAGCGCGAGCAGCCCCAGCGTGAAGGCGATCCCCTCGGGCCTGGTCAGCGGCAGGCAGAAGGCGGCGAGGACCAGCACCGGATCGATGCGCCGCGCGACCGCGCCCGGCTCCGCCATCCGCAGGACCAGCGCCAGGAACAGCGCCGTCCAGAGCGGCGTCTCCATCATCGTGAAGCTCTGCCAGAAGAAGAAGCTCGGCGTGGCGAGCAGGACCACGGCCACGGCGCCCAGCGTCACGCCCCGCGACGCCCCCATCGCGTCGGCCGCGATGGCCGCCAGCCGCAGCGCGCAGTAGAGCCCGACGACGCCGAGCACGGACGAGATCGCCACCACGGCGAGATTGACCTCAGCCCCGAAGACCAGCACCGCCCCCGCCACGATGACGGTCCACAGGAACGAGGTGAAACCCTCAACCCGCTCGCCCCCCGCGTAGTACACGAAGCCGTTCCCGCGAGCGAGATTATCGGCATAATTCAGGGTGATAGCCGCATCATCGATCCCGATCAGCGCAAACCCGCCAGCCAGTGCGAAGGCCAGCGCGCTGCCCAGCGTGGCGACTGCTGCGGCCATCAGCGCCGGCACCGCATGGCCGGTAACCGTGCCCGCGACGGGCGGCGTCTCAGTCTCTGCCGTCGAGGCGGTCATGCTGTTGCTCCCGGCTCGCCCGCCTGCGACAAACCTCGCGCGCCAGTCACGGGACCCGAAAACGCTGCACAGTTCACTACGCTCGACATCACCACGTCGCTCCATCGTCACCCCGCGGTATCGGTATCACCGCCGACGAAGTGCCCCAACGGGAAAGTCGAGGGCTGGTTCATCGCGGTGCAGCATGAGCCGTGATGTGTCGCTCCGGCACGCCTCAGGGTTGTGCCACGGTGCAGATCGGCGCGTCCCTGCGTCGCCGGTGGACGGTAGACGTGTTAGGCAGATCCGACAGTCGATGACGGGAGAAGACCGATGTTCGTCGCGATGAACCGCTTTCGCGTGGTGAAGGGGTCCGAGGAGGCCTTCGAGGAGATCTGGCGCTCGCGCGAGACGCGG
>JBCBPG010000945.1:0-1783 GCA_039820865.1 Pseudomonadota bacterium | reverse complement strand
CACCTTCCGCGGCCTGCCGAACGTGCTGATCACCATGGCGGTGCTGACGATCGTCTATGCCTTCATCACCGAGAAGACGACGCTCGGCCGGCGCATCTACGCCCTCGGCGGCAATGCCAAGGCGGCGAAGCTGAGCGGCATCCGGACCGAGCGGCTGACCTTCCTGACCTTCGTCAACATGGGCTTCCTGGCGGCGCTGGCGGGGCTGATCTTCGCCGCCCGGCTCAACACCGCGACCCCCAAGGCCGGATTCGCGCTGGAACTCGACGTGATCGCCGCGGTCTTCATCGGCGGCGCCTCGATGTCGGGCGGGGTGGGCAAGATCATCGGCGCGGTCGTGGGCGGGTTCCTGATGGGCGTGATGAACAACGGCATGTCGATCATGGGGATCGGCATCGACTACCAGCAGGTCATCAAGGGGCTGGTCCTGCTCGCCGCCGTCATCTTCGACGTCTACAACAAGCAGCGCCAGGCATGAGCTTCGTCCCCGCCCCCTGGCCGAGACGCCTGCGCAGCCAGGAGTGGTACGGCGGCACCTCGCGCGACAGCATCTACCACCGCGGCTGGCTCAAGAACCAGGGCCACCCGCACGACCTGTTCGACGGCCGACCGGTCATCGGGATCCTCAACACCTGGTCCGATCTCACGCCCTGCAACGGGCACCTGCGCGAGATCGCCGAGAAGGTGAAGGCGGGGGTGTGGGAGGCCGGGGGCTTTCCCCTCGAGGTTCCCGTCTTCTCCGCCTCCGAGAACACCTACCGCCCGACGGCGATGATGTACCGCAACCTCGCCGCCATGGCGGTCGAGGAGGCGATGCGCGCCCAGCCGATCGACGGCGCGGTCCTGCTGGTCGGCTGCGACAAGACCACGCCCAGCCTGCTGATGGGCGCGGCCTCGACCGACCTGCCGTCGATCGTCGTCACGGGCGGGCCGATGCTGAACGGCTGGTTCCGCGGTGAGCGGGTGGGCAGCGGCACCGCGCTCTGGCAGATGTCCGAGGACATCAAGGCCGGCCGCATGACGGCGGACGAGTTCCTCGAGGCCGAGCAGGGCATGTCCCGCTCGTCCGGCACCTGCAACACCATGGGCACGGCGTCGACGATGGCCAGCATGGCCGAGGCGCTCGGCATGGCGCTCTCCGGCAATGCCGCGATCCCCGCCGTCGACGCCCGGCGCCGCGTCATCGCCCAGCTCTCCGGCCGGCGCATCGTGCAGATGGTCAAGGACGACCTCAAGCCGTCCGACGTGATGACCCGCCACGCCTTCGAGAACGCCGTGCGCACCAACGGCGCCATCGGCGGCTCGACCAATGCTGTCATCCACCTGATGGCCATCGCCGGGCGCGTGGGCGTCAGCCTGACGCTCGACGACTGGGACCGCCTCGGCCGCGACGTGCCGACGATCGTGAACCTGATGCCGTCGGGCAAGTACCTGATGGAGGAGTTCTTCTACGCCGGTGGCCTGCCCGTCGTCCTCAAGCGCCTCGGCGAGGGCGGCATGCTCCACCGCGATGCCCTCACCGTCTCGGGCGAGAGCGCCTGGGCGCAGGTCAGGGACGCGCGCAACTGGAACGAGGACGTGATCCTGCCGGTCGAACGCGCGCTCACGCCCCAGGGCGGCATCGCGGTGCTCAGGGGCAACCTCGCCCCCCAGGGCGCCGTCCTCAAACCCTCGGCCGCCAGCCCGCACCTGATGCGCCACCGCGGCCGCGCCGTCGTGTTTGAGGACATCGACCACTACAAGGCGCGGATCGCCGACGAGGATCTCGACATCGACGAGACCT
>JBCBPG010000944.1:0-1784 GCA_039820865.1 Pseudomonadota bacterium | reverse complement strand
GGCGTGTGATGTGACGGCCGGCACACGGATTGCGCTGGGATCCGTGGTAACGACATATCGTTGCGTCAATCGGGGTGTCCCATGGAGTGGTCGCCGATCTTCCTGCTGGTCTCCGCGCTCGCGGCGCTCGCGCGCTTCGCCAATTATGCGCTGGAGCCCAAGCTGGGCGGGCAGCCGCTGGTGGCACCGACGCCGCTGGTCGGGCTGGCGCCGGCGCCCAGGATCAGTTTCACGCTGCGCGCGCTGGTCAGCCTGCGCCGCTTCATCGTCGAGAACTTCGGCGAGCGCTACTTCTCGCTGGCCAAGTTCCTCAAGTGCGCGGCGGTGGCGGCCTTCGTGGTGCTGGGGGTCTTCATCACCAGCCATGCGATCAGCGACACGGCCTGGCGGGCGCCGGCGGAATCGGCCGTGGCGGGGAGCACGCCGCTCGGCCTCAGGCTCGCCGCGGTGGCGGGCTGCCTTCTGGCGCTGATCTTCTTCAACGCGCTGTTCGACAGCCTGGCCGTCGCGACGGTGCGCAGCTTTCTCGAACCCTTCGACGTCCACCGGCTCTGCGACCGGCGCAAGGCAGGGCTGCGCTGGCGCCTCGCGCTCCTGCCGATCTATCTCGCGGTCCTCTGGCTGCTGTTCTGCGCCACCGTCTCGGCCGCGTTCAGCGTGATCATCACGATCCGGGGCAGCGTGGCGGGCTATCCGCTGCTGGCGACCTTCGAGGCCTTCTGGGGCGTGCAGGGCCAGCTCCTCGAGACCGAGACGCTGCCACGGCTGGTCGACCCGATCGGCGAGGCGACGTCGATCGCGGTGGGGACGGGCAACCTGCTCTACTTCTGCATGACGCCGCTCCTGCCGCTGTTCATGATCACGGCGGCGGTGGTGGGCGGCGTGCTGCTGGACGCGGTCGACCTGTCTTCGAACGGCAAGGTGACGGCGCGGCTGGCGGCGCATGTCGACGACCGCGGCAGCCGCTGGGTGGCAGTGGCGCTGATCCTGTCGGTCGTCGGGGGCGCCATCGGCGCGCTGGTACCGCTGTGAGCAAGGCGCTGCACCGGGTGCTGGGCGCGCGGCGGGGCGCGCGGCGCACGGTCGATGAGCTCTGCCGCGAGCGTCCGGTGCTGCGCTGCCGGCGGCGCGACGCGATCTTCTGGGCGCTCGGCCTCGTGGCCAGCTGGTTCTTCGCCTACATCCTGGTGCACGAGGCGCTGACCGCGCGCTACGCGGTGCAGCGCCCCTCGGCGCCGCTGGTGCAGCTGACCGAGGCGCAGCATGACGCCGTGCCGCGGGCGCTGCGCGTCAAGCTGGCGGGGCTGGCGGCCGAGGGGGCGGCGGCCTTCGGCTACTGCGCGATCTGCCACGAGGCCGAGCCCGGGCGCGAGCGTTTCGGCCCGGGGCTCTACGGGGTTCTCGGTGCCGAGGTCGGGCGGATGGCGGGCTACGGCTATTCCGGCCGGCTGCTGGACCTGCGGGGGCATGGCGAGACCTGGACGGTGCCGGCCTTCTGGGCGTTCGTCCACGAGCCGGAGGGCTTTGCGCCCGAGACGCGGATGCCGTTCCCCGGGCTCAAGGACGACGCCAAGGTGCGGGCGCTGGTGCATTATCTCGCCTGGGCGCCGGGGCTCTATCCCAGCGACGCGGTCAGGGTGGTGCGCTTCGACCTGGCGGCGCTGGGCGGGTATCGCGCGGGGCAGGCGCTGTCGGACGCCTGTCTCGGCCCCTCGCGCACGGTCGATAAGGCCGGGTCGATGCCGCTGGAGAGCGCGGACACCTTACTGCTGCCCGAGAGCCTG
>JBCBPG010000943.1:0-1785 GCA_039820865.1 Pseudomonadota bacterium | reverse complement strand
GGATGCGCGTCGGGCACGCCGCGCAGTTCCGGTGGCATTGGCCTCAGGCGGTCCGAGCCCGATCAATCGGGATTCGGAGTCCTCATGTCTCGCCGCTCGCTCGGTTTCGTCCAACAGACCCTTCGCCAGTCGCTCCTGGGTACCGCCGTCGCGGGCCTGGTGTTCACGCCGACCATGCCAGCGCTGGGGAATCCGTCCGGCGCCACGGTCGTCGAGGGTCACCTGCCGCGGGACCGCGGCGGGGGTCTGCGCCGGGCGTGTCAGATCGCCCAGCGTCAGGGCGGAGCCGGCGACCTCGGTGCCGTCCTCCTCCTCGGTCGCGGGGGCGGCCGCTCCCTCCTCCGCCGGCTCATCCCCGCCTGCAGCCTCGCCGGAAACCTCGCCAGCATCCTCAGCCGGGGGCGCCAGCGCCTTCTCCACCGGCGGCGTCGCGCCAGCCGCCTCAGCGTCTGGCACCGCGTCTGGCACCGCGTCGCTCACGACGGCCCCGGCGACAGCACCCAGCGAGGCGGTCCGCGCCGTCGGCGGCGTGTCCGCGGCCGCACCGGTGTCGGTCCCCAAGTCGGTCCCCACGTTGGCCCCAGTGCCTGCCCCGGTGTCGGCCCCGGTGCTCGCCCCGGTGCTCGCCCCCGTGCCTGCACGCGTGCCTGCACGTGTGTCAGCGGCTGCTTCCAGCCGGTCCTCGGCCGTGGCGAGCGCCGTCCGTGCGTCGGCCAGCGACGCCAGGGCTGCGCCCCGTTCCGCCCGCGCGCGGGCCAGCTCGGCGCGGAGTGTCGAGAAGACCGCCCGCTCGGCCCCCGCCAGCGCCGCCGCCTCGGCGCGCTGGTTGGCGATGTCGGTCTCGAGCCGGCGGATCTCGGCCTCCAGTGCCGCCATCCCGCCCGATACGCCGCCATCGCGCGCGGTGCTGCCGGCCACGGGCAGCGCCGTGCTGGCCACCATGACCGACGCCGCCGGCCGGTCCGCGGCCAGCCCCAGCGCAGCACGCAGCGCATCCTGCGGCCCGAGCAGCACCATGCCCGCCGCCCCGGCGACCCCGCCGACACCCAGCGTCGCCACCAGCGCCGCGACCAGGGGCAGGCGCGAGGCACGCCGCTCCGCCTGTCGGGTCGGCGGTGGCGGCAGCGGTGACCCGTCGCGCGGGCGTCGCGGCTGCGTCCTGTGCAGCGGGTCCTCGCGCTCGACATCGGAAGGGGCGCTCTCGGCCGCGCGGCGCGTCCCGGTGACGACACCGGTGCCGCGCAGGGGCGCGCGGTCGCGGCGCACGGTCCGGCGGGAGCCGTCGCCCGCGACCGCGGCTGCCATGGCCATCGCGACGCCGTCGGTTCCGCCGGCCTCGCCCGCCCAGACACCACGGCGATCGGAGGCGTCGTCGCCAGGCTCGCTCCGCGGCCAGGCACCCGGTGCCGCGGTCCCGGCGCCCGGCCGGTCCTCCGCGGGTGCCGGGTCGGCCATGTCGCGCGCCGGGTCGAGAGGTGCCGGCCCCATCGGCGGTGGCGAGCCGCCCTCGCCGGCCAGGGCACGGCCGGCCGCAGCCCATTCCGCCGCGCCCCGTTCGATTGCCGCGATCGCGGCAGCGGCCAGCACCTTGTCCCTTGCCTCGCCCGCAGGGTCCTGTCCGCGCTCCTCGCGCGCGGGCCGCGACGACACGGCGTCAGCGGCGGCGGGCGAGCCGTCCGCCCCCGCGTTCCCCTGATCGCGATCCGCGGCCGACCCCCGCGCTTCGCCCAGCGCGTTCAGCGTCCGCCGCACCGCGTCGTCGTCCCGTCCCGGTCCGCCGTTCTG
>JBCBPG010000942.1:0-1786 GCA_039820865.1 Pseudomonadota bacterium | reverse complement strand
CGCTGTGCGGTCCTCGGCCAGCCGGCGGCGGATCGCCTCGGCCGCGGCAAGCTCCAGCGCGCGCGCCTCCTCCTCGGCGGTCAGCGCCCGCGCGGTTTCGTTCAGCTCGCGAAGGGCCTCCGCGCGCTCCGCCTCCGCCGCCGCCAGCGCTTCCTCGCGGCTGGCAGCGCGCGCCTCGAGCGCGGCGATCTGCTCCGCGCGCTCCCGGTTTTCTGCCTGAAGCGCCGCGATCTGGCCTTCGCGGGCCGCGCGCGCCTGTTCGAGTTCGGCGAGTTGGCGGTCCCGGTCGGCGCGGGCCGCCTCGAGCGCGGCGATCTCCTCGGCCCGCTCGGCGCTGCCCTGCTCCAGCGTTGCGATGCGCGCGGCCTGGCTGTCCCGCGTCGCCTCCAGCGTCGCGATCGTCTCGGCACGCTCGGCAGCCGTAGCGGTCAGCGCCTGGATGCGGGCCTCGAGCGATGCGATGCGCTCCGCCTGCTCGGCTTGGGAAGCGTCGAGCTCGGCAATCTGCGCACCCGCAGCGGCGCCTGCAGCCGTGAGCGCCGCCACCTCGGCCGCAAGCGCCGCGTTCTCCTGATTGAGCGCCGCCGTCCGCGCCTGAGCCTGGTTGATTTCCGCCGTAAGCGTCGCGATCCGCGCCTCGAGGGTCTGGATCTCGGCGGCCTGCGCGGCGCCATCGCTCCTCAGGCCTTCCGCCTCGGTCTCCAGCGCGGCGAGAAGCGCAAGCGCCCTGGCGCGTTCGGCATCGATGCCGGCGAGTTGCTCTTCCTGTGCGGCCTGGGTCGCGCGCAGATCGTCGACAAGCGCCTGGAGCGCATCCCGCGCCGCCGCCGCCTGGCGCGCCGCCTCGGCCTCCGCATCGCGCGCATCGCGGGTCTCGGCCAGCCGCTCGGCAAGGGAGGCGCGGGCAGCCTCCGTCTCGCTCAGTGTTCCCGCAAGCTCTGCCGCCCGGGCATCGGCGGCGGCGCGCTCTGCCCGGCTCGCCTCCAGCGCCGCAGCGATACGGGCAAGCTCGCTCTGCTCCTCCGCCAGCGTCGCCCGCACCGTGCCCAGCTCCTGCTCAACGGCGGAGCGGGCATCGCGCTCGAGGCTCAGGGCGTCCGAAAGCTGGCTGATCTGCCCGGCAAGCCGGCCGATCTCCGTCTCCTGCGCGTCGAGCTGTTCGGCCTTCTCGGCGATGGTCTCGTTCTGCCGCTCGATCTCGCGGCTCTGGCCCGACACGGTCTCGGACAGGGTGAACTGCACGATCATGAAGATCGACAGCACGAACATCAGGATGAGGAGGAGCGCCGTCATGGCATCGACGAAGCCCGGCCAGATATTGGCTTCGAAGCGTGCCCCGCTGCGTCTCACAAGCGCCATGGGCGCCTCCCGTCGGCTTCGCCGTGCCTTGCCTTAACGCTGCTCACCGCCCGTGCGCTCGTCGATCAGCGCGATGAGCTGGCGCAGCTCCGCGCGCAGCGCCTGAACGGCGTCATGCCGGCCCTGCGCCATGTCGTCCGCCATGCCGCGGAGCTGCGCGTCGATGGAGCGGAGATGGCCCCTGATCTCGCCCTCCTGGCCGCGGCCGCGCTGGTCCAGCACCCGGTCAAGCAGCTGCACCATCGCCTGCTGACCAGAGGCGGAGTTCGCCTGGCTCGCATCGATGCGCTTCAGCACGGTCAGCGAAGCATTGTCGCGCCCGCGCTGGTTCTCCCGCGCCTCGCGCAGCTCCGTCACCATCTGCGCCACGGCCGAGCGCTCGTGCTCGATCTGCGTCGCCATCTCGGCCACCACATCCGCCGCGCGG
>JBCBPG010000941.1:0-1796 GCA_039820865.1 Pseudomonadota bacterium | reverse complement strand
TGATGATCGCGCTCGCCTGGCCGGTCTCGGGGCGGATGGGCTTCCAGCTGATGCCGCCGCTGCCGCAGCCCTGGATCAACCTCCGCGTCTCGCTGCCGGTCGATGCGCCCAGGGACGTGGCCGAGGCGGTGCGCGCGCGGATGCTGGACGCCGCCTATGCCGTGATCGACGAGCACGGGCGCGCGGGCACGGCCGAGCGGGTGGAGAGCGAGGCCGGCACCGGCTATGCGCGCCTGCATGTCCGCCTGCCGGACGAGGGGGTGCGGGTGCTGACCAAGGGCCAGTGGATCGCCGCCTTCCGCCGCGCGATGGGCCCGGTGCCGGAGGCGACGGCGACCAATTTCGGCGGCGAGCCGGGGGGCGAGGGGCCGACCACCGGGCCGGGCGCGGCGGGCGCGATCTCGATCGAGATCGCCCATCCCGACGAGGGGCGCCTCGCCACCGCCAGCGAGGACCTGCAGCGCCGGCTGCTGCGCTTCACCGCGGTCACCGATGTCGATGACGGGCGCGACGGGGGCACGCGGCGGCTGACCTTCGCGCTGAACGAGATGGGCCGCTCGCTGGGCTTCACCGAGGCGATGGTGGCCGAGCAGGTGCGCGCGTCCTTCCTGGGCATCGAGGTGCTGACCGAGCCGCGCGGGCGCGACGAGGTGACGGTGCGCGTCTCGCCGCCCTATCGCGAGCGCCAGCGCGAGAACTTCGTCGAGCGGCTGGTGCTGACGGGCCCGGACGGGGTGCGCGCGCCGCTCTACGCCATCGCCGAGGTGCGCCGCGACCGGGTGCCCGGGCGGATCGACCGGACCTCGGGCGGGCGCACGATCACGATGAGCGCGATGGCGACCCCGCCCGAGGCGGCGTCGGACGTCGTGCGCGCGCTGGCGGAGGAGGTACTGCCGGGGCTGCGCCAGGCGCATCCGGGCCTGACCACGGCGCTCGGCGGCGACGAGAAGGCCAAGCGCGAGACCATCGAGAGCTTCCCGGTCTCGATCGGCCTGACGCTGGCGCTGATGTACGGGGCGCTGGCGATCCCGTTCCGGTCCTGGTGGCAGCCGCTGATCGTGATGGCGGCGATCCCCTTCGGCGTCGGCGGCGCGATCCTCGGCCACCTGATCATGGACAAGGGGCTGTCGGTGGTCTCGATCTTCGGGATGATCGCGCTCGGCGGCGTGGTGATCAACGCGGCGCTGGTGATGATCGACTATGCCAACAAGCGCCGCGCCGAGGGCTGGGGCCCGATCGAGGCGATGCAGGCCGCGGGCGAGCGCCGCTTCCGCCCGATCCTGCTGACGACGCTGACGACCTTCGGCGGGCTCGCGCCGATGATCTTCGACGACAGCCGCGAGGCCGCCTTCCTGGTGCCGATCGCGATCTCGATGGGCTATGGCATCCTGTTCGCGACGGTCGCCGTGATGTTCATCGTCCCCTGCCTCTACCTCGTGCTCGAGGACTTCCGGCGGCTGGCCGATCCGCGCGCGCCGCTGTCGCTGCGGGTGCCGATGGCGGTGTCGGGGCCGGTGTCGGGGGTGGCGTCGGGGCCGGTGTCGGGGCCGGTGTCTGGGGCGGCGTCGAGCCCTGGCGGGGCTGCGCCCCCTCCCGCGTCAGGATAGGCGCAGGATCATGATTTTTCTGCGAACGGCGCGTAGGGCCGGGACGCAATGGCGTGCGTCGGCGGTGACGGAATGTTTGGCGATTCGCCCCCATCCTGACGTGGGCGGGGGCGCGCCCTGGCACGCGCTCCCTGCGGTGCGTTCCACGCATCCTGCGGCATGCCGCGCGGGCGGCGGCGTCACGGTGTA